>CAYYGV010000011.1:0-50651 GCA_964471615.1 uncultured Opitutaceae bacterium | reverse complement strand
TGTTCCCGATCGTCCGCCGCCACTTCAAGCTGCAGACGCTGCACGCCCTCACCTATCCGCTGCTGGACATCGAGCGCATCCGGCGCGAGGTGGGACCGGAGGTCCATCTCATCGCCCTGATCTCCGACGGCATCGTGAACCTAGGCACCGCGGACGACGTCCGCTACGCCGTGAAGTCCCTCCTCACCGACCGCCTCAAGCGGAGCGGCCCGCTCACCCTGATTTCCGGCGACATGCTCCCGGGCACCCGGATGGACAACCTCCACGTCCTCTACGAGTCGGTGAAGGAATTCGGGGCCATCAGCTGAGGCACGCCGCAACAGCGACTCTGAACAGGGCGGCTCCTTGAAAGGGCGAGCCAAGCCGAATCGGCGATTGTCTCAGTTACGTCTTGCCGCGATATCTGCGGCAGCGTGCGCCCTCCTCGTGAATCTCCCGCGGCCCTGATTGGCGTGATGAAACCTCTCGCCCTGCTGGGCGTGGCAATGGGCCTGACCCTCACCGCACCGGCGGCGCCGGCCTCCGACCTCTACCCATTCGGCACGACCAATATCAAGGACCTGCGCCGGCTGGTCGACGCCGAGCGGATCCCGGACTCGCCGGACCTGATTGAGGCGTGGCGGCTGTACCGGCAGATCGAGGGCAGCTGGGCGCCTGGTCACGCCAAGCCGTCCAAGTCGACCATCGACCAGCTCGACCGGCTCAAGGCCAAGCTCGAGGCGCTCCAGAAACCCGCATGGCTCATCGGCGTCCTCGCCTCCCCGACCACCGCCAAGGTCGAGCTCGCCAAGGCGGTCGGCGACGCGCTCTTCGAGCGGCAAAAGGCCACGCCCGAGTATCTCGCCCAGAAGGCCCTCGCGATCGTCTACCTCACCGAACACGAACTCGACCGGCCCCAGGCCGCCGACCAGGCCGGCAAACATCTCACCGCGCTCACGGTCTCGCATCCCTGGGACTGGCAGCTTCACGGTCTCTACGCCCGCCTGCTGGCCGACGCGAAACTCCCGGGTCCCGCGTGGGACGCCGCCCGCCAGAGCATTTTCCTCAACCCCGACCCGGACGTCGAAGACCTGAGGTTCTTCGCCTTCATTGGCAAGGTCACCGGACTCGGCCAGCGCCCCAAGGTCGAGGCCGCCATCCGCCAGGCCGCCAACAATCCCAAGACCGCCGACCGGGCGCTCCTCCTCTCCGAGGTGTTTTTCTCCAAGGGCGCCGAGGTGATCCAGATTCCCGTGCGGTAGGCGATCCGTTTTGGGCGCCCACGGAACACACGGAATACACGGAAACCTGATCCGTTGTCCGGGGTTTTCTTCCGCGTGTTCCGTGTGTTCCGTGGGCAGTAACTCCAGGATCTGGGATCGGCACCTCTGGGTGTTTTCCAACTGAGCAGCGGTCGCGGCGCGAGACGACCCCTCCTGAGGCTCCTCGGTCACGCCTGGTTCGGGTCAATCCGGCGCCGCCATGCGCGGGGCGAGAGGCCGAAGTGCCGCCGGAAGGCCGAGGAGAAGTGATACTGTGAGCTAAAGCCGAGCCGGTCGGCGATCGCCTTCAGCGGCTCGTCGGTCGCGCCCACGAGCCGCCGCGCCTTCTCGAGCCGCAGGCGGTTCATGTAGCGATGCGGGGAGAGTCCGGTGTGACGCTTGAACTCGCGGCGGAAGTACGAGTACGCCACCCCGAGGCCGCGCGCCACCGCCGGGATCGAGCGCGGCCGGTCAAGCAGGTCCGCCATGAGCCGCTCCGCCTGGCCCACCGCCGCGGAGATCGTCCGCGGCGACTCGCGCCGCTCGTTCGCGCCCGTGACGAGCGCGAGGATCTGCAGCCCCAGCGCCGCCCGCTCAGGATCGCAGGCCAGCGACTGTCCGGCCGCGAGCCGCGCGTGCACACCTTCAAAAATTCCCTCCAGCTCGAGCCGCCGCTCGACCGACACCACCGCCCGCTCCGCCGTCAGGATGCCAGCCCGCCGAAGGTTCTCGACCACCGCCCCGCGCAACTCGACCCAGTGCTCGACCCAGCCGGTGGCCGGGTCCGGACGGTAACGGTGCCACACCGCGGGCAAGATGATCAGCGCCGTGCCGGCCCGCACGGCGCGGCGGCCGGTGGCCCGGGATTCAAATTCGCCGCGGCCCGCGGTGATGAACAGGATCTGGCAGGCGCCCAGCACCCGACCCTTCGCCCACGAGAACGCATGGTCCGCCGGGTGGCCCGCCGGCGGATAGGCTGCGCCCGCCTCGCTGGCCTGCCGGCCCGCCGCCGTCACCGCCAGCCCCCACGGCTCCGAACCCGGCGACTCCGCCAGGTAACGGTGGTAGCTGGATTGGCGGCGCTTCTGGCTCATTTTTTGTATCTTTGAGGTCAGGGCATGAATTCCAAGCCCGGTCTTTTCCTGCTAACATGCGCGTTCCATCCCGTTCCCTCACCCCCGAAGCCCCGCTTCATTTATTGCATCATCTCCCATGAGCACCCCCGCCTATGCCCTGGCCCACGAGGCCTACGCCGTGATCGGCGTCGATCCGGAGAAGGCCCTCGCTACCCTCGCCGCGACCCCGATCTCCCTCCATTGCTGGCAGGGTGACGATGTCGGCGGCTTCGAGCGCGCCGGCGCCACCCTCGAGGGCGGCGGCATCCAGGCCACCGGCAACTACCCCGGCAAGGCCCGCACGCTCGCCGAGCTCCGCCAGGACCTCGACACCGCCCTCTCGCTCATCCCGGGCAGGCACCGCCTGAACCTCCACGCCATCTACGGCGACTTCGGCGGCAAGAAGGTCGAGCGCAATGCCATCGGGCCGGAGCATTTCCGGAGCTGGATCGACTGGGCCAAGCAGCGCGGCCTCGGGCTCGACTTCAACCCGACCTGTTTCTCGCACCCGCTCGCCAACGACGGGTTCACCCTGTCGCACCGCGACGCCGCCGTGCGCCAGTTCTGGATCGAGCACGCCATCGCCTGCCGCCGCATCGGCGCCGCCATGGGGCAGGCGCTCGGCACGCCCACTGTAACCAATGTCTGGATCCCCGACGGCCACAAGGACCTGCCCGCCGATCGCAAGGGCCCGCGCGAGCGCCTCGAGGCCTCGCTCGACGCCGTGTTCAAGGAGCCGATCGACGAGCGCATCCACCGCGACGCCGTCGAGTGCAAGCTCTTCGGCATCGGTTCCGAGAGCTACGTCGTCGGCTCGCACGAGTTCTACCTCGGCTACGCCGCCACGCGGAAGAAGACGCTCTGCCTCGACATGGGCCACTTCCACCCGACCGAGTCGGTCGCCGACAAGGTTTCGTCGGTGCTCCAGTACGTGCCCTACCTGCTGCTGCACGTCAGCCGCGGCGTCCGCTGGGACAGCGACCACGTCGTGCTGCTCGACGACCCCACCCGCGCGCTGTTCGAGGAACTGGTCCGCGGCGGCTTCCTGCCGCGCACCGCCATCGGCCTCGACTACTTCGACGCGAGCATCAACCGCGTCGCGGCCTGGGTGCTCGGCACGCGCAACGCCCTCAAGTGCCTCCTGCTCGCCCTGCTCGAGCCATCCGCGCGCCTGCGCGAGCTCGAGGCCGCCGGCGACCACACCGGCCGGCTCGTCCTGCTCGAGGAGCTGAAGACTCTGCCGTTCGCCGCCGTCTGGGCGGAGCACTGCCGCCGCCAGAACGTCCCCGGCGACCGCGCGTGGCTGCCGGTCGTCCAAAAGTACGAGCGGGAGCATCTTGCCCAGCGGAAGTAATTCTGCGATCAAGGATCCCCGACCCGTCGCATGGCCTCGTCCTCCCAGCTCCCCCGCCTGCCCCTCGGCCCCGCGCGCCGGGTCCAGCTCATGGCCACGTGCCTCTGCGACGCGTTCTACGACGATGTCGCAAAGGCCACCGTCGAGGTGCTCGAGCACGCGGGCGTGACGGTGGAGTTTCCCGAGGGCCAGACCTGCTGCGGCCAGCCGGCGTTCAACGGCGGCGACTGGCCGTCGTCGCGGAAGGTCGTCCGCCACACCGTGAAGACCTTTGCGGGCGACGACCCCGTCCTGGTGCCCTCCGGCTCCTGTGCCGCGATGCTCCGCCACGGCGCCCTGCTGGAGTTCGAGCACGAGGCCGACCTGCCCGCCGTGCAGCACCTCGCCCGCAAAACGTGGGAGCTTGCCGACTACCTCGTGAACGGCCTCGGGCTCACCCGCTGGCCGGGCCGGCTCGAGGGCAAGGTGGCGTTTCACCGCAACTGTCACAACCGCGGCACCGCCAGCGAAGCGGCGTCGCTCACCCTGCTGCAGTCGATCGAAGGCCTGACGGTGGTGCCCTTTGGCGAAGCCGAGCAGTGCTGTGGTTTCGGCGGCACGTTCTCGGTGGGCTTCCCGCACCTCTCGAGCAGCATGGGTCACCTCAAGCTCGAGCACATCCGGGCCGCCAAGCCCGACTATCTCGTCTCGGGCGACATGAGCTGCCTCATGCACATGGGCGGGCTGGCGGAAAAGGACGGCCAGCCGATCCGGACCCGCCACCTCGCGCAGATCCTGCGCGACGCCCTTGTGAACGCCGGTCAACGCGCCTGATCCCATGGCCACGCAGCTCATCGACCGATTCGCCGCCGACCTGCCGCCCGACAAGCGGGCGTCCGTTTACCAGAGCACGAAGGCGACGCACGAGAAGCGGACCAAGCTCCTCTTCGACCACTTCGCGGACCCCAACCACCTCCGCGCCACCGCGGGCGAGATCAAGCAGCACGTGATCGAGAACCTCGACACCTACCTGCCGATCGTTGAGGCGAAGCTCACCGCCAACGGCGCCAAGGTCCATTGGGCCGCCACTGCCGAATCCGCCTGCGCCACCGTCCTTGGGATCATGAAGGCCCGCGGCGCGACCAAGATGGTCAAGGCCAAGACCATGGTCAGCGAGGAGATCGGCCTCGCCGAATACCTCGAGAAGCATGGCATCGAGGCGCTCGAGACCGACCTCGGCGAGTTCATCGTCCAGATCGACCACGACCACCCCAGCCACATCGTCCGGCCGATCATCCACAAGAACCGCCGCGAGATCGCGCAGAGTTTCGAGCGCGAGGGGCTCGGCGACTACAACGACGATCCCGAGACCATCACGCGGCGCGCCCGGAAATTCCTCCGGCACAAGTATCTCGCCGCCGACGTCGGGCTCACGGGCGCCAACTTCGTCTCGGTCGAGAGCGGTCGCATCGTCCTCGTCACGAACGAGGGCAATTCCCGCTTCAGCCTCGCCGCCCCCAAGGTCCACATCGCGCTCGTCGGCATCGAGAAGCTCGTCCCGCGCGACCGCGACCTCGGCGTGCTGCTCAACCTGCTGGCGCGCTCGGCCACGGCGCAGCAGCTGACGGTCTACACCGAGTTCATCTCCGGACCGCGGGCCGCGACGCAGCCGGACGGTCCCGAGGAGATGCACGTGGTCTTCGTCGACAACGGCCGCACCGAGGTGCTCGCGTCCGAGTGCCGCGAGATCCTCCGCTGCATCCGCTGCGGCGCGTGCCTCAACGTCTGTCCGATCTACCGTCAGGCCAGCGGCCACGCCTACCGCAGCGTTTATCCCGGCCCGGTCGGCGCCGTGCTGTCGCCGCTGCTCGCCGGCAAGCAGTTCCCCGAACTCGCCGATCTCCCCAAGGCCTCGTCGCTCTGCGGCGCGTGCAACGAGGTCTGCCCGGTGAACATCCCGATTCCCGACCTGCTCCTGCGGTTGCGCGCCCGGGGCAAGGCCGAGGGCGCCCCGCGCGCCACGGTCGGCACGCCGCCGATGGGCGCCTGGGCGTTGCTCGCCTCGCAGCCCGCCGCCTGGAAGGCCGCGCTCCTCGGCGGCCGACTGTTGAATGTCCTGCCGACCAAGTTCATCCCGGTGCCCGCCCTGCGCGCCTGGGAGGAGAAACGCACGCTACCCGCCTGGCAGGGCGGTCGGTTCCGCCAGTGGCTGAAGGAGCGCCGGAAGTCATGAGTACTGAGCGCAACGAAATCCTCGCCCGCGTCCGCGCCGCTCTCACGCCGCTACCCCACCGCGCTCCCTTGCCCGAGTGGGACCGCGAGCTGATTCATCTCCGCGCCGCGCAGCCCGCCGGCGACGCCTGGGCCCAGTTCTTC
This sequence comes from uncultured Opitutaceae bacterium, assembly GCA_964471615.1. Lineage (GTDB taxonomy): Bacteria > Verrucomicrobiota > Verrucomicrobiia > Opitutales > Opitutaceae > Opi-474. The sequence goes on along the minus strand of CAYYGV010000011.1, from coordinate 44,586 downwards.
CAGCGGTTCTCCGCCGTCAACGGCACCCCGCTCAAGTCCGGCGCCGAACTCGTCGCGCTGCTCGAGAAGGGCGGCTGGCGCCGCGGCTACTGCGACCCGGCGCTCTGGCCCGCGCTGCAGGGTTTCTTCCCGGCGTCGTTCCAGGTCGAGACGTCCTTCGACCGCACCCGTGTCGACGACTACGATTTCGGCATCACGGCCGCCGTCGGCGCCGTCGCCGAGACCGGCACCTTGATTCTCTCGGATGGCGGAACGTCATCTCGCCTGGCCGCGCTCGCCCCGTGGGTGCATGTGGCCGTCGTGCGGCCCGACCAGATCCACTCCGACATCTCCGCCGCGCTCGCCGCCCTGCCCGACGACCCGAACATCGTCTGGGTCACCGGGCCGTCCAAGACCGCCGACGTCGAGGGCATCCTCATCGAGGGTGTTCATGGTCCCGGCGTGCAGGCGGCGCTGCTGCTGGGCTGAGTTGGGCGGACGTCGAACGGGGGCGGAACGCTCAACGTTCAACTTTCAACGCTCAACGTTCAACCGGCTCGGCTTCCGCCGGCTCCTCAGAGCCCAAAGACCCGGGCCAGTTCGGCCATCGCGGCGTCGGACATCGGCACCAGCGGACCCAGCGGCCGGGCGGTCAGCACTGCCTCCGCGGTCGCCTCCAGCACCTCGAGCCGGTCAAACGCCTCGAGCAAGGTCCTCCCGACCACCACCGCGCCCTCGTTGGCCACCAGGACGACAGGGCTCTTTTTCAGCGACAGGTGACGCGCGATCTCGGTCGCGTCTTCGACCAGCCGCAGGAAGGGAAGCTTCGGCACCTCGCGAAGCACGACCGCGCTCTCGGGAATCGTCCGGGTGTTCAGCGCCACCGCCGTCATCGAAAACGCCGACGCGCAGGCCGGCTGGGCATTGATGATTGCGCCGACTTCCGGCAGCCGCGCATAGATCTCGGCGTGCAGTCGCGCGGCGCGGCTCGGGGACTGGCCCGCGCTGCAGGCGCCGCCGCTGACGTGCACGAGTCCCTCTGCGCGCAGGTTCAGGCGGTCCCGCCGCCGCGGCGTGATCACGAACCGGTCGGATCCGAGCCGGGCGGAAAACGCCCCGGCCGTGCTGATCAGGAGTTTCTGCTGGTACGAGCGGTGGACAAAGCGGCAGATCTCCTGTCGCAGTTCCCGCTCGAGATTGTCCGGCGGCGCAGGCGGCAGCTCAGCGTAGGCGGGCTCAGTGTCGCGGCCCAGTGCCGCCTCGGGCAACGTCGTGACCGGCCCGAGCGTCGCCGCGTAGGCCAGCGTGCGCGCGACAAACTCCAGGGTTTCAAACCGCTGGAACGCGTCCGCCAGGTCGCGGCCGCCGATCACCACGCCGTGGTTTTCGAGCAGCACGCAGTCCGCGCCCTCGGCGAACACCGCGGCGATGTTGCGGCCGAGCTCCTGCGTGCCCGGGCAGGCGTACGGCGCGAAGGCGAGCCGGCCGCAGACGGCGAAGGCGTGCGACTGCACGCGCGTGTCCGGCAGCAACCGGCAGATCGAGAACGCCACCAGCGCGCTGGGATGCGCGTGGACCACCGCACCCAGGTCCGGCCGCCGCCGGTAGATCTCCGCGTGGAAGGGCCACTCCGACGAGGGTGGATGCGCGCCCTCGTGACCGCCCTCCGGCTTGAGCCGCACGATGTCCGCCGGCTGCAGGGCCCCCTTGTCCACCCGCGCCGGGGTGATCCAGATCGAGCCGTCCGCGTCGCGGATCGAGAGGTTCCCGCCCGACGTGGTCGTCATGCGCTGCCGGTAAATGCGCGCCATCGTCGCGACCAGCTGGTCGCGCGGGTGAAGCCAGAGGGGATCCATGGGAGCGAGGGTGCGGTGGGCCGGCCAATCCGGCCGCGGCCCAATCAAGCGGCCAATCCACCGGACCGCCACCCGAATCAGCCCGGCTAGCCCTTCACGCCGGACGACGCCACGCTCTCCACGAAGCGCCGCTGGACGATCGCGAACAGCACGATGACTGGCAGCACCATCACGGCGGCGAGGGCCATGACGAGGTGCCAGGGTACCTGGCCGATGCTGCCGCCGGTGAGCTGCTCGGCCCGCGCGATGAAGTACAGCAGGCCCACCGGCAGCGTCGCGAGCGACTCGCTCTGCAGGTACACGAGCGGGTTGAACAGGTCGTTCCAGCTCCACAGGAAGGTGAACACCGCCACGGTCAGCACCGCCGGCCGGCTCATCGGCACCACCAGGCGCCACAGGATCGTCCACTCCGACGCCCCGTCGATCCGCGCCGCCTCGAGGAAGCTCCGCGGGATCGTCCGGAAGAACTGCCGCAGGAGGAAGATGCCAAAGACATTCCCGCCCAGCCACGCCGGCACAATCAGCGGCAGGTAGGTGTCGACCCAGCCCAGCGCGGCGAACGCGCGAAAGAGCGGGATCACCGTCACCTGCGCCGGCAGCATGAGCGTGGACAGCAGCGCGCCGAAGATCAGGCCCTTGGAGCGGGTCTCGTAGAACGCGAAGGCGTACGCCGCCGGGCAGCAGGTCAGGATCGTGCCGGCGATCACCATCACGGACACAAACACCGAGTTCAGGAAGAACCGGTAGTAGGCAAACCCGCCCAGCACGGTGCCGTAGTTGCCCCACTGCGGCCGGGCCGGCAGCCAGGCCGGCGGGTTCCGCAGGATCTCCGGGTAGGTCTTCAGGCTCGTCAGCAGCATCCACGCGAGCGGCGCGAGCATGACCAGGGTCCCGAGGCCGAGCGCGGCGTACAGGGCGAGGGTGGCGAGCGGAGGACGGCGGTGCATGACGGGAAACGGGCTCAGTCGCCGTAGTGGACCCAGTGCCGGCCCGCGCGGAAGTTGACGTAGGTGAGCACCCCGATGAAGGCGAAGAGCAGCCACGCCATCGCGCTCGCCAGCCCGAGGTGGAAGTAGCCGAACGCCTGCTGGTACAGGTTCAGGCCGTAGAACAGCGTGGCGCGCGCCGGGCCGCCCGGGGTGGCCTGCGCCTGCGACACGCTGAAGGCGTAGGCGAGGTCGAAGACCTTCAGCGCGCCGATGATGCCCATGACGACGTTGAAGAAGATGATCGGGGAGATGAGCGGCAGCGTGATGTGCCGGAACCGGGCCAAGCCGTCGGCGCCGTCGATGTGCGCCGCCTCGTGCAGTTCGCGCGGCACGTCCTGCAGCGCCGCGAGGAAGATCACCATCGGGTAGCCGAAGCCCCACAGGCTCACCACGATCAGCACCGGTAACGCCCAGGTCGGCGAGGTGGTCCACGCGGCGCCTTGGATGCCGGCCAGCGCGAGCACGCGGTTCAGCAGCCCGCCATCCGCCTGGAAGATGTAGCCGAACACCACCGCGAAGGCCGCCTGCGGCAGGATCGACGGCAGGAAAAAGACCGCGCGCCAGAAGCCCCGGCCCCGCACCGGCTGGTTCAACAGCAGCGCGAACCCGAGCGCGCCGGCGAGCGCCAGCGGCAGCTGCGCGACGGTGAAGACCAGCGTGACGCGCACCGACGGCCAGAACGCCGGGTCGTGCGTGAACAGGTACCGGTAGTTCTGCAGCCCGATGAACTCCGGCGGTGCCAGCACCTCGTACCGGCAGAAGCTCAGCCAGAGCGAGTACAGCATCGGCCACACGTTGAACGCCAGCAGTCCCGCGATGGCGGGGCCGGCAAACAGCCAGAACCAGAGGGTTTCGCCGCGGGTTCTGTTCATGGGGCGACGGTGTGGAAGGTTTGGAGGAAGGCGTTCACGTCCGCCGCCGCGCGCCGGCTGGCCTCCTCGGGGCTCAGCTCGCCCAGCACCATCCGGTCGATCTCGGCCTGGGCGATCTGGAGCATAATCTCGATGTAGTGCGGGTGATGCGGGATCGGCTCCGCGTACTGGAACTGCCGGTAGGCGGCCTCGAGCTGGCGTGGATTCGCGCGGCCGGGCTGCCGCAGGACGGCCTCGGCCACCGAGCGCCGCACCGAGAGCTGGCCGTGCGCCACCACCTGCGTGATCGCCTCGGGCCGGGTCAGGAACTTCATGAGTTCCCATGCCGCCGCGGGATGCCGGCTCTCGCGGCTGATGCTGTAGCCGGCAATCGCCAGCTCGCCGCCCGCCCGCCGCGCCGGCCCGGCCGGCAGGATCTGGATGTCCCAGTCGAGGTCGCGGATCTGGTTGAAATTCGTCCAGAAGTTCGTGTGCCCGCCGATAATCATCGCGACGCGCTGGTTGACAAAACCGTTCACCGGTTCGAAACCCGCCGGGGCCGAGATCCGGTACTTGGTCGACTTCTCGAGGTAGAACCGGAGGCCGGCAATCGCCTCGGGCGAGTCGAGCAGGCACCGGTGGCCGTCGGCCGAGAAGACTTTGCCGCCCGCCTGTCGCACGAAGATCAGCCACTCGCCCCACCACCCTTCCATGCGCGAGCTGCCCCAGACCGCGGGATGACTCTCGTCCGCCGGCCGCGTCAGGCGTTGCGCCGCGCGCACGAAGTCGTCCCACGTCCAGTCCGGCGACGGCTCTGGCAGTTTCGCCTCCCGGAACATCCGCCGGTTGTAGTAGAGCAGCGAGACGTTCACATGCTCGGGGAGGATGTAGATCTTTCCGCCCAGCTGCATCGCCCGGCGGATCTCGGGAAAGTAGTCGGTGTCGAGGCCGATCTCCGCCGCGTCGCGCTGGGCAAAGTCCGAGAGGTCGCGCGTGAACGGAAGCAGGTAGCTCAGCCAGACGTCGCCGGTGTAGAACAGGTCCGGCAGCTGGTGGGCCGCGGCCAGGGTCTTGAGCCGCACGTTGTACTCCGTGCCGGGGACCCAGACGATCCGCACGCGGTACTGCGGGTTGAGCCGCTCGAACTCCGCGACCTGCGCCTCATAGACCTCGCGCAGCGGGTTGATCAGGACGTACCAGGAGATCTCCGTGACCCCCGGGCGCGGCGCCGGCTCGCGGCGATGGCCCGCCCACCAAAAGCCGAGCGCGGCCAGCGCGGCGATGGTGACCCAGGCGAGGAGCGGACGAGAAAGCGAGGACATCGAGACCCGCCGAATTCCCGCGAGCAAAAGACGGCGAAGGGAACCCCAGCTTGGCGGGAAGAGCCGCGGCATGACAAGCGCGCCGAGCGGAAGCCGTACGAACTCCCAACATCGAACGTCCAACGCCCAACGCCGAAGAAACTGAGAACGCACCACGCTGTCCCTCCCACAGCTCATTCGACTCGCCACATTTGCTGGAATCCCCTTCGGCGTCCGGCGTTCGACGTTCGATGTTCGGCGTTCGCTCGGGGATAACTTCAACGTTGAGCGTTGAACGTCGAACGTTGAACGTTCCCCCACCCTCCGCCCTCCCGCCTTCCCATGGCTTCCCCCACGCGTCTCGTCGATTCGCACCAGCACGTGCGCTGGCACCGGCGCAATGAGCACGACCTGGTCGCGGACCTCGACGCGCATCGCATCGCGTACGCCTGGCTGCTCACCTGGAACCTCGGCCCGGCCGAGCAGTCGCCCGAGCACGCGAACTACCTCAACCCGGCCCTCACGCTGCCCGACGGCTCGCATCCGGGCATCCCGCTCTCCGAGCTCCTCGCCACCCGCGTCCAGTACCCGCAGCGCTTTGTGGTCGGCTACTGCCCGCATCCCGCATGGCCCAACGCCCCCGCGCTGCTCGAAGCCGCGCGCCACATGCACGACGTGCGGATCTGCGGGGAGTGGAAGTTCCGGCTCCACTTCGACGATCCCCGCTGCCTCGCGCTCTTCCGCATGGCTGGGAAGCTCAAGCTCCCCGTCGTGCTGCATCTCGACGTGCCGTGGCTGCCGGACCCGAAGACCGGCGAGCGGCGTTACCAGCCGTCGTGGTACGGCGGGACCGTCGAGCGTCTCGAGCGCGCGCTGCAGGCGTGCCCGGAAACCACCTTCGTCGGTCACGCCCCCGGTTTCTGGCGCGAGATCAGCGGCGATGCCGACCTCAGCGCCGATCCCTACCCGTCGTCCCCGGTCGCGCCCGGCGGACGGCTCTACCGCCTCTTCGACACCTACCCGAACCTCGTCGCAGACCTCTCCGCCGGTTCCGGCCGCAACGCGCTCGCCCGCGACCCGGCGCATGCCGTGCAGTTCCTCACCCGCTACGCCGACCGCCTCCTGTTCGGCCGCGACTACTACGGGCAGGAACTCCACACCTTCCTCCAGACGCTCCCGTTGCCGGCCGCCGTGACTGAGAAGATCTACTGGCAGAACGCCGAGCGCCTCGTGGCCAAGCCGGCCTGATCGCTCCCCGCCAACGCCCGTTCTTCGCGGGCTTCGCGGGCCTAGCGGCTAACCCACCCGCCAGCCAAAGCAGGTCTGCCGGGCAAAGCGTGCGAAGATGATCTCGGTGCCAACCGTGCCTTCGTGGGGATAGGCCGCCACGAAGCGCTCCGGTTGCACCCGGATCTGCGTCCCCGCCTCCGGCTCCACGACCAGCATTGCCCGGCACCCGGGTCCGCTGATCTCAAACCCCGCCCCGCGCGCCCGCACCCGGCCCCAGGTGTGCCAGCGCCACGCGATCTCCGCGGTCGCCTTCAGTTCGATCTCGTCGCTGCCGCGCACCGAGCCGTCGCGCGCAACCTCCACGATCCGACGATGCCGCCGCACCCCGAGATGCGGCAGGTAGCTGGCCGCGAGCTCGACTTCGATCCGCGTGATCCCGCCCCGGGTCGTCACGCGCGGCTCGGCAGGAATGAACCGGTCCTCGAGAAAATCCGGAAACCACACGCAGCTGTCGCCGATCTGACCGCGGCCATCGATCGTCACGAGATTGTGCAGCGCCGTGTCACGCCGGTACAGCGGCCCCGGACCGCTGCCCAGGAACGTGCCCCCGCGCCACACGAGGATGGCGCCGTTGCACGGGTCCGAATGTCCGTAGCCGCCCACCTCGCCCGCCGCGCGGCGCTGGCGGCCGAGCGGCGCGCCCGCCCGCACCGTGACCAGCGTGTCGGCCCGCCGGACGAAGACCTGGCCGCCGTCGCGGAACACCTCCACGCCATCACCCAGCGGACGTCTCCGCCGATCCGGCGCATGCCAGAGCAGTTCGTAGACGCGGCGACGCGGTGGAGCATGACGGTGATCCGTTCCCGTCGGTAATTGCTCGAGCAGTTGCTCGCCGATCGCCTGGGCGGCCGCGGCGCCGGTGCGGCTCGCAATGAGCAGATGGCACCAGCTGTCACCCGTCACCCGGTACTGCGGGTCGCCAAAGGTCACGCCCTGCCGCTCGTCCGGCGACGTCGCCGCCGCCCGGAAACGCGAGGCCGCGGCCAGATACGGAGTGCGCCGCCAGAGATCCTCACCCGTGCAGTGGCGGACCAGCTCCAGCCAGCGCAGCAGAAAACCGTGCTCGTAGATCCAGAGGTTCAGGCCGTGCGGGAAAAACCCGTCGCGGGGCACCATCGCCAGCACGCGGTCGAGCGCGCCGCGCAGCTCGGCCGCCCAGGCCGCAGCCCGCGGATGCTCGTCCCAGAACAAGAAGGAGAACGCCAGCAGTCCAAGTCCGCAGCCGAGATAATGCGCCTGCGCGTAGTCGCGGCGCTCCGGGTTCAGATGTCGCCGACAGATCTCCGCCACCTCCCAGAGTCGCCGCCGGGCCCGCGCCCGCTGGACCGGCGAGAACGTCGGCGCCAGCCAGTCGAACGCGACGCACAGGATGTAGAGCACCTCACCGCTCTGCGTGTCGATGCCCAGCGGTCCAAAATCCGGCCGCGCCGTTTCGCGCAGGTAGGCAAAATAGGTCCGCTGTGCCCAGGCAACCGTGCGCCGATCCGGCCGCAGCAGGGCTACCAGCGCCGACACCAGCGCGCGATCCGCCCCGGTCAGGCGCTCCGGTCCCGGGAGGACCTTTCCCTCCGGCGTCGTGGCGTAAGGCCGGCTCCATGACTGTTTCACGATCCGCAGCAGCCGCCGCCAGTGCGGCGCGCGCGGGCCCCGGATGTCGCGGCGCAGCCCCGTAACCTCGTCCTCATCCAGCACCAGCCGCGGATGGACCCCATGCAGGTTCTCACGCAGTTGCACCGGCCGCGGGGCCGCGCGGTCCGGAAATCTCGCCACGATCTGCGCGCGGACTGGAGCAAGCCTCCGATCCGGAATCCGCAGCGTGAGGGTCCGGTCCAGTCCTGCCTCGCAGGGGAACATCACCCTCAGTTCGCCCGCGATTTCCTCGTCGCCGAGAAAGGTGTACTTGCCCGTCAACGTGCGGCCGCCGCCTTCCAGCGTCGCGACCGGCAGCTCCGGGATGCCCCGCCAGCCGGGCCACGGCCCCACCCGCTGACCGGGCGGTTCCTCCGCATAGAGCGTATTGAGGAAGGTCGGAGCCTTCGCCGGGTCGCGCGGGCGGGCGTAGCGACAGAAGCGTTCGAGATAGCCGGCGGGAAGGGCCAGTCCGAACTCGACGAGCACCGCGCGCGTGATCCGACGCGGCAGTCGGGCGCGGAACACGCCCGGGGCCACCCGACGAAAATGCGGGGTTGGCAGCCTCATCGTGGCAAACGCGCGAAGGTGAGGTCGTCGAACCAGGCTGTGCCGGTGCCGGCGAACTCGAGTCGCAGGTGCACGCGGTCCGGCGCGGGCCGCAGCGGCGGCGTGGTCACCTGCAAGCGACGCCAGCCCGGAGCACCCACCGCTTCGTCGGACGAAAAAAGCTCATAGCGGTTCACGTCGAACACGCTGCCCCGGCCGGCGCGATGCAGGCGCAGCACCAGCCGCGCGAGTCCCGCGTCCCCGCTCACCCGTACCCATCCCGTCAGGCGAAGGCGTTCACCCGCGCGAAACGCCGGCTCGCCAAACGCCGGGCCCAGCGTCGTGGCCTGCCAACACGACCGCGCCGCACGCCGGTGCCGAATCCGCAGTGAGTATCGATCGCCGTGGCCCATCCGCGTGTCGCGGTCCGGTACGACGTCAGCGGCCCGGCCCTCGGTCACTTCCCGCTGCCACGGCCAAGCGGTGTTGGCCGACGCCGCCAGCGATTCGAAGGTCGCCTGGAAATGGTGCCGTCGTCCCGTGTAAATCGGCGTCCGGGCCGACGTGCCTGCTGACCGCAGACGCGCCTCTTTCGCGAGCCGACCAGCTTCGGCGCGGCTGAGCACGCCGAGAGAGTAAGCCGCGGTCCGCACCACGCCCGGCGCCAGCGTCGTTGCCGCCGCGCGACCGACGCGCAGCCCGAAGTGCGTGTCCCACATGTACGCGCACACCCCCGCCTCGACGCGGTCGCCGGCGCGCAGGGTCACAACCGGGTTCCAGTCCTCGGTCACCCACGCGAAGCGGTCGCCCGGCCGCAACCGCAGCCGCTGCTTGTCCGGGCTTTCCAGGTGATGATGCGTGATCCGCTCCACCCTGGTGCCGTGTTGGACCAGGCACGACTGGTAGCGCTTCGGTTCCATCCCCGTCGGCGAGAACACGCCCGCCGGCCACAGCGTCAGGAAAGCCAGCTCGCCATGGTCGGCCTGTGGCGTGACGCGCCAGCGGCCCCGGGGCGGAATCTCGAGGCGCGCCCGCACGTCGAGGGCGACGGTCCCGTTTGGGGCGATCGAGAATTCGACGTCGTAGATGCTCAGCGCGCCCCGCGACCGCGTCGCGCCCGTGGCCCGGAGAATCAACCGGCCCGGCTCGGCGCCGACGAGCGTGAGTCGGGAGTGCGAGTTGAGGCGCCGCTCGGGATCCTGGTGATTGGCGTACTGGCGCCAATAGAGCGGAAGGCCGACGTTGCGGCCGACCATCGCGTCGGCCCCGGCGACCGGACGGAAATTCACCAATTCCAGCCGACGGATCTCGGCGACCAGCCTCCGGCCGTGGCGGATGCGCCCGCTGTCGCGACCGGTGCGCTGAAACGAAAACATTGCCAGGGCCTTCATCGCGTCAGGGTTTCGGGGTCGAGGCCAGTGCCTGCTCGAGTGCGGCGCGCCACGCCGGCTTGAGTCCCGGAGATTTCACCAACCGCTCCAGATCCTGGCGCACCCCGGCATTGATTGCGGGCACGGCGGCCACGACCTGCTCAAGCGTAGCGTCGCCCGCCCAGAGGCGGTCCAGCCACGGCTGGAGCCGGGTCATCACCGGCGCCATCGACCAGCTCGCGAACCGCACGAAGAACCGCGGGTCGCCGCCGGCGTGCTGCTCGCTGAGGGTCCACACCTCGCGGAAGCCGGTTCCGCGCAGCCGCGGGTACTTGGCCTCCCAGGCACCGGCGAAATCCACGTCGGCCAGCACCGGGTTCGGCTGGTACGTCGCCGCCTCGCCCACCAGCCACGTCAGCGTCCGCCACGCGTCCGCCGGCCGCGGGGTTGAGGCGCTGATCGACAGGCCGCCGCTCGCCGAGCGGAAATAGCGCGGCTCCTTCGTCCCAAAGCGCGGCAGCGGCGCGACGCCCCAGTCGATCGTGAGCGTCTCGATCAACCCGGCGTGCGGGACCGACTCGACCAGCATCGCGACGCGGCCCGACTGGAGCAGCTGCGACGCCTGCATGCCCATGGCCTGGACGCGCCGGATGTCCGGCATCAGGCCGTCGCGGATCAGGCCGAGGTAGGCCGCGTACACTTCCCGCGACTCGGGCGGGATCCCGAGGAAGAGCGCATCGCGCGGGATCGGCGCGTGGTTCATCTGCTCGAGGACCTCGACGAAGTGCGCCGGGATGAAGATCCCGTACTGCTGCGGTCGGCCGCCGTCCCGGCCGGGAACGGTGAGCCGCCGGGCCGCGGCGACCAAATCATCCCAGGTCCAGTCCGGCCGCGGCGGCGGCAAGCCCGCGGCGGCGAAGGCGGCGCGGTTGTAGTACACGCCGCAGGTGAGGGTCCAGTTGCTGACGCTGTAGATGCCACCATCGAGCGACGGCGCCGCGGCCCGCACCTCGGGCCGCAGCCGCGCGAACAGCGGGTCGTGCTCCGCGAACGGCCGCAAGTCGAGCACTCGGCCCTCGGCCGCCAGCCGGTCGCGCACCGCGCCGTTGGTGTAGAACACGTCCGGCGCCTGGCCGGCCGCGATCATCGCGTAGAGCTTCTCCTCGCCACTGAAGGGATTCAGCTTCAGGTCGATCCCGGCCTGGGTCTTCAGCCGCTGCGCGTCACGCTGCAGCGACGCGATGTCCGCCGTGCTCGCCGCGCAGTTGTACACGATCGTGCGGTCATCCGCCGCCGGCCGCCCGCAGCCGGCGAAAAGGAGGATGAGGGGAATCGTCACAGAGCGCACCGAGAGGGCACCGAGGCCACAGAGATCCAACTTGGCTTGGATCAGAGCGCGACAGCTTGGCCACCCATGGTTGGCTCCGTGGCCTCGGTGCTCTCTCCGTGCGCTCTGTGACGAAATCCTCATCGCGTTCATTTGCCGGCGCCCATCGAGATTCCCCGGATGAACTGCCGCTGAGCGAGGAAGAACAGCACGACGTTCGGCAGCAGCACGAGCAGCGACGCCGCCATCAGGATGTTCCACTCGACCACGCCCGAGCCCAGCACCTGGGTCTTCATCAGGTTGAGCCCGAGCGTGAGCGTCGCCTTCTCGGGACTGTTGAGGTACAGCAGCGGGCCGAAGAAGTCGTTCCAGGTCCCGATGAAGGTGAAGATAAGGACGGTCGCCACCGCCGGCCGGGCCTGCGGCAGCACCACGCTCCACCAGATGCGCAGGCGCGACGCGCCGTCGATCAGCGCCGCCTCCTCGCTGTCGCGCGGGATCGTCAGGAAGAACTGCCGGAGGAGGAAGATGTAGAACGGCGAGCCGAACAGGCTCGGCACGATCAGCGGCAGGTAGGTGTCCACCCAGCCCAGCCGCGCGAAGAGCATGTACAGCGGGATCATCGTCACCTGCCCCGGCAGCATCATCGTCGCGAGGCACAGCGCGAAAAGCGCGTCGCGTCCCGGAAAGCGGAAGCGGGCGAAGCCGTACGCGACCAGCGCCGACGAAAGCAGCGTGGCCGCCATCACCGGCACCGTGATCACCACCGTGTTCACCAGGAATCGGCCGACCGGCAGGAGCGTCACCGCCCGCACGTAGTTCTCCCAGTGCAGCGGCGACGGTAGCCATCGGTACGGCTGCGCGAACACCGCGGCCAGCTCGTGGAGTGACGAACTCAGCATCCAGGCCACCGGCACGCTGAACAGCGCGCCCAGCCCCACGAGCGCGAGATAGGTCAGGCTGATGCGTGCCACGGCGGCGCTGCTGCGGGACGGGGCGCTCATGACGCGCCTCCCTCGTAATGCACGCGCTCCCGGGCCAGTCGGAAGGCCAGGGCCGAGCAACCGACGATCAGCACGAACAACGCCCAGGCCAGCGCGGACGCGTAGCCCATGTCGAATTCCTGGAACGCCTTCTTGTACACGTAGAGCACGATGAAGAGCGTGGCCTGGTTGGGCCCGCCCTCGCTGCCCGGCTGCACGCCGCCGGTCATCACGAACGCCTGCGTGAACACCTGCAGCGCGCCGACCAGGCCCATGATCAGGTTGAACAGCAGCGCCGGCGAGATCATCGGCAGCGTCACCGCGCAGAACCGCCGCACCGCCCCGGCGCCGTCAATCGCCGCCGCCTCGCTCAGCTCGCGCGGCACGCCCTGCAGCGCCGCCAGGAAGATCACCGCCTGCCCACCCGCGGTCCACAGCGACATCAGCACCAACGCCGGCTTCGCCCACGTCTCGCTCTGGAGCCAGAGCGGTCCCTCGATGCCGAGGGCGCGCAGCCCGGTGTTCAGCAGGCCGAACTCCGGGTTCAGCAGCCACAGCCAGAGCAGAGAGAGCGCCACGGTGTTCGTGACCGACGGCAGGAAGAACAGCGCCCGGAAAAACCCGATGCCGCGCACCGGCGCGTTGAGCAGGAGCGCGAGCCCCAGCGCCAGCAGCAGGCCCGTCGGCACGCCCATCGCCGCGTACGCCGCCGTGTTCGCCAGGCTGCGGTAGAAGAGCGGGTCGGACGCCATCCGGTGGTAGTTCTCGAGCCCGATCCACTGCGGCGGCGAGAGCAGCGACGCCGAGGTGAAGCTCAGGTACAGCGAGTAGAGCATCGGTCCCGCCGTCAGCAGCCCGAAGCCGATCACCCACGGCGACACGAAGAGCCAGCCCTGCCGATGCTCCGCCTTCATGCCCCGCCGCCTTTCTCGCCACGCTGTCCCCACCCCCGCCCGTGTCCCGTCCGCGGCCCAACGCTCGTGTCACGCAATACGTGACGCCGGCCGGTGAGAGGAACGGGAGGAAGGGCGGTGCTCATCGACGGGCCGGACGGAAAGCGGAAATGGGGATCGATGCCAGCGGGACGGACGGGGTCAGGGTCGCGAGGTCGGAAAGGAATCGAAGGCTTCGGCACCGTACAGGGTCGGCGGGGTCAGCAGCGGAGCGCCGTCCGGTCCGCCCGTCGCCTCGAAATGCTGCACGCGGGCGTCGGCGCCGTTCACCGTCGCGTGCTCGATCTCCTCCGCCCAGGGATTCACGGCGAGCTCCAGCGTCGTGTGCCCGCTGTGGACCCGGGTCACGCGGTGGCGCCCGCCCGCCGGGAGCGTGTCGTGCACCGTGATGGCCGCCGCCTGCGCGTCGAGCGCCGCCAGCGTCGGAAATTCCGCCGTGGTCCAGAGCTCGCAGTAGAAGCCGTTCCGCCAGCCGCGCAGTTCGTCGCGCGGCCAGTCGCGCGCCGGGCCGTCGTAATTGGCAATCGAGACCACGAGACAGTTCGCCTCGCGTCGCACCGTGACGGGTTGCACCCCCGCCGACGGGTGCGGCGCCAGGGGGCGCAGCACGCCGAGCACGTGGCCGTCGCGGAACACGATCCGGCCGCCCGCAGGCAGCGTTTGCGGTAGCGGGCCGGCGGGCCGGCCGTCGAGCCACAGCTCGTCGAACGGCGCGTCGTACGAGAAGATGACGTCCACCCGGAAGCGCGCGACGCCGTGGTGGCCGACTCCTTTCGGCGCGTACAGCACCAGCGCGCGATTGCGGTCCTGGAGGGCAAAGGTCCGGCCCTCCTCGTACAGGTAGCTCGCGTCGGTGGCGCCGCCCGTCACGTGCACCCGGTTCGGCCGGTGCACCTCCGCGTCGTTGAACACGCCGCGGGCGAACACCGAGCGGAAATCCGCGCAGGAGCGGATCGGCGCGTGCCGCCGGATCCGGGCCATGAAGCTGTCGGAATGCCCGGCGTTCACATAGGGCCGCGACGCCGTGCCGAGGGCGTACTCCGCCGTCTGGTAGCTCACGAGGTCGCTCCAGCCGCCAGGATACAGCCCGTCCTCGAAGCCCCGCCCGGCGTGGTTCTCGTGGTAGCTCTCGCCGTAGGTGGTCGCGCGCAGGAGCGCCGGCAGCGGCTTGTGGAAGGCCAGGCGGTGCGCCTCGGCCGGGACATGGAACGGGAGGATGGCCGGCACCGCGTTCTGCAGGATGGCCGACGGGTGTCCGATCGCGAGCGCGCGCTCCGGCTCGAGGAAGATCAGCTCGCCGAACGCGGCGGCCATGGTGCAGTGCACGCCCGACCAGCCGCCGAGCGAGTCGTCGAGGTAGGAGCGCGAATGCGGTCCGGCGAACTGCTGGCTCGGCGCGTGGTAGAAGAGCGCCAGCTCGATCCACAGCCGCTCCTCGAGAAACCGCGCGACGCGGCGCGACTCCGGGTCGCGGGCGTACTCCGCCACGAGCGCGAGCCACCAGAAGTCGAGCGCGGTGTAGGTCGGGCTGTTGTACTCCGACCAGATCGCCTGCCGCCGCCACGCATGGCGGCGGTCGCCGGTGGTCCGCCGCAGCGCCTGCAGGCGGCCGCGGCCGCTCGCCACCGCCAGGGGATCGCCGAAACGTTCGCCGCCAAGAATCAGCGCGGCCCACGCCGCGAGCGGGTGGTTCACGTTGCCATCGTGCCACTCGGCCAGGGCCGCCTCCGGCAGCGCCCCGCGCACCTGCGTCTCCAGCGCCGCGATCGTCCCCGCCGAAACCCGGTCCGGGATCGCGAGCAGGATCGCGAGCATCGTCGCCGGCGAATGGGTGCCGTCCGCGCCCCGGGCCTCGCCGAGCAGTGCGTCGCCGAGCGCCCGCTCGGTCGCGTCGGGCGAGAACAGCAGCGCGATCGCGTACCAGAGGGTGTCGCGCGGCCCCACGCACTGGCGCGTCGCCGACTGGTACCACGTCGCGCCATGGCGGCGGGCCAGATCGAGGAGGCGTCGGCTGACCGCGTTCATGCGAGGCGCATGGCCGCCACGTACGGCGGCGCGGTCAGGTCCACCACCCGGCCGGTGCGGATCGACTCGATCGCGGCCAGCACCACCGCAGAGGTGCGGCGGGCGGACGGGATCGAGCACGGGGACGGCCCGCCGGCCAGGACCGCCCGGATGAAGGGCTCGTCGATCACGGCCGCACCCTCCTCCGGATGAGCGGGATGCTCGGTGATGCGCTTGTCCTCGCGGGTCATCAGTGAGTTCAGCCGGTTGTAGAGGCTCAGGCTGCGCTGGCCGTCGGACTGCTGCAGCGCGAACTTGGACGAGAACGGCGGTACGCCGACGTCGCCGATCGCGATGCTGGCCACGGCGCCGTCGGCGAAGGTCAGCGTGACCGCGGCGGTGTCGACGATGTCGCGGGTCGGGTGGTGCCGGTTGCCACCCGCGGCGTAGACCCGCACCGGGCCGGTCGGGTGCAGGTGGAGGACGGTGTCGACGATGTGGCAGCCCTGGGAGAGCACGTTGCCGCCGCCCTGGATGGGGTCGTTGGCCCAGAACTCCGACGGCCAGTGGTCGTCGATCACATGGGCCGTGGTGAGCGTCGGCTGCTTCAGGAAGGCCCGCGCCGCGACGACCGCCGGGAAGAACCGGAGCTTGAAGCCCGCGGCGGCGATGATGCCGCTCCGCTCGACCGCAGTCACGATGCGGTCGCAGTCGGCGAGCGTGAGCGCCAGCGGCTTTTCCAGGAAGAGGTGCTTGCCCGCCGCGGCCGCGGCCTCGGCGAGCGGGGCGTGGGTGTGGTGCTGCGTGCAGACCCACACGGCCTCGATCTCGGGGTCCGCCCAGATCCGGGCCACGTCACCCGTGGCGTAGCCGGCGCCATACTGATTCCGGAACGCCTCCGCCCGCGCCGGGTCAAGGTCGGCCACCGCGTGCAGGCGCACGCCGCGATGACGCGAGAGGAACTTCGCATGCTCGGCGCCGTAGCTGCCGCAGCCGACCAGCGCGACACGGAGAACTCGGGAGGAGGTCATGGGGAGCGACCGCGGCGACAGGACGAACCGCAGGCCCCAGTAACCAATTCCCCCGGGCCCGCGCTAACAAGCTTTTTGCCCCGCCGGAGCGGGCCCCGCCCCCGGAAATTTCCTGACCCGCCACCCGCGCTTCGTGTCCTTCGCGCCCATCGTGGCAATCCCCACCCGAGGCGAACGGAAAGGACCGCGCCCTACAGCTGCGGCGCTGTCGCGGGGGTCGAGCCGCCGCGGGCGAGCAGGGCGAGCAGGTCCGGGACGCCCTCCGCCGAGACCTCCTGGTCGGCCGACTCCGACAGGAAAACTCCGACCGTCGAAAACAGGTTCGGCCAGCGGCGCGCCAGCCAGCGCCAACGGTCGAGGTGCTCCTCGCGCAGGATCCGCAGGCCGTTCGCCGCGCAGTAGCCGCGGTAGTCGGCGATGCTGAGGTGGTGGATGTGGCCGGTGCTGTACCAGTCGTAGCCAAAGATCATCGGCCGCGGCATGCGCCCGCGGGTCAGGAGATCGACGCGGTTGCTCCAGTGGGCGAAGTTCGGGAACGACACGATCTGCCAGCGCGCGATGCGCTTCATCTCCGCGAGCAGGATCTCGGGGTACATCACCATCTGCACGGTCACGTTGCAGATCGCGAAGTCGAACTGCCGGTCGGCATACCGCTCGTAGCTGGCGCGCTGGTCGATCGCCGCCACCCGCGCGTGCAGGCCGTGCCGCAGGCAGAAGTCGACGCCGGTCGGCGCCAGGTCCAGTCCCTCGACCTCCACGCCCTTCTTCTCGCGGAGCAGCTTCATCAGCGAGCCGTTGCCGCAGGCGAGGTCGATGACACGGGCTCGCTCCGGGATCCAGTCGACGATCACGCCAAACTCCGCGCGGTGGCCGAAGTTGCCGCGCGAGTAATCGTAGTTGCGGTTGTCGTTCATGACCGGGGAGCGGATTCCCCTTGTCGCTCCGCCAGACCTTCCTTGCAAGGCAACAGGCGCACCCCCCCCGGCAATGACCCGCCGCGCGGGACTCCGGCCGTGTCACTGGTTGCGTGACACAACGGGGGACCCGGCGGCGTTGCCTAAGCCGGGGGTGAACGTTCACCGCGGGGCGCGTTTTCCGTTTCCCTCGGAGGCGGAGGGCGGCGTAGGTTCCGCGCCTCCCGATGCCCTCCGTCCTCGCCGACCGCGCCCCGCGCTTCTACACGTTCTGGTCCATCAACGGCGCCCTCGACCAGGCGCGCCTGCGCCGGCAGCTCGCGGACTTCCGCGCCGCCGGGTTGCACGGCGTGGTCTTCCACCCGCGCTTTTACCCGGGCCGACCACCGTACATGAGCCCGGACTATCTCCGGCAGGTGAACGACTGCATCCTGCACGCGAAGGAGCTGGGCCTGCGCTTCTGGCTCTACGACGAGAACGGCTGGCCGAGCGGTACGGGCGACGGACAGGTGCTCGCGCGCTTCCCCGACAGCGCGTCGCTGCGCCTTGACCTCACGCCGCAGGCCGCGCCGGACTCGGTCGGGAGCTTCACCGTGGACGCCGCAAACCGCCTCGCGCCCGCGGGCGCCGCGGGCGGCCGCACTTGGCACCTCACGCCGCGCCGGACCAACTACGTCGACTCGCTCGAGCCGCGGGTGCTCGGGCACTTCCTCGACCTGATCCACGAGCGCTACCGCACCGGCCTCGAGCCGGCGGCGTTCGAGTACGTCGAGGCGTTCTTTGCGGACGAGCCCGAGGCCGGCATCCTGAAGGATCCGTTTCCCGACATGGCCGGCATCCCGTGGACCGCGTCGATGCCCGAACGGCTCCGCGCCGCGCTCGGCCCCGACTTCGCCGCGCTGCTGCCGCTGGTGTTCGCGCGGGGCGACGGCTACCAGGAGGTGCGGGTGAAGTACTGGGAGGCGGTCACCGACGCGCTGATCGACGGCTTCTTCGCGCCGTACCTCGCGTGGTGCCGCCGTCACGGCAAGCAGTTCATCGCGCACGTGAAGGGCGAGGAGCACCCGCTCTTCCAGCTGCCGATGGTCGGGTCCTGCCACCGCATCTTCCGCCACCTCAGCATCCCGGGCATCGACGCGCTCGAGCGCTACCCGGCCCACGACTACTACCCGCGCCAGGCCGCCGCCGCGTCGCGGCAGTTCAGCAACGGCCGCTCCATGGTCGAGTGCTTCGGCGGCGCCGGCTGGGGCGCGACGCCCGAGGACCTCGAGCGCTACGTGCTCTGGCTCGGCCGGAACGGGCTGACCGATTTCGTCTTCCACCTGAGCCAATACCGCCTCGACACGCCGGCACTCACCGACTGGCCGCCGTCGGAACCGCTGCACCTCAGCTGGCGCGAGGCGTTCCCGGAGATGCTCGCCCGCGTTACCCGCGAACTCGCCGCGCGGCCGCCGGCAACCCCCGACACGCTGGTCGTCGCCCCGTACCGCGGGCTCATGGCCGAGTACGAGCCATGGGAACTTTGGCAGACCAACCTCCACGTCGCGACCACCTACCCTGACACGCCCGCGGGCCGGATCAACCGCGCCTTCCTCGCGCGTCTTGAACAGCTCAAGGCCGCCGGCATCCCCTACGACCTCACCGACGAGCGCACGCTCGAGGAGGACGGCCGGCTCGAGTCCGGCCGGCTGCGCCTGGGCCAGGCCACCTACGCCAAGGTCCTCGTCGACGACGGCGCACGGTTGCGCGAGTCCGGCGAGCGGCTTGTCCCGGCGGCGCTGCGCGCCTGCGTGGCCGCCCTGACCGCCCACCCCGCCGCGGCCGCGGTCGCCGTCCCGCCCGCGACTGAAACCGTCGCGTTCGCCAATCTCGCCTGGAGCGTGCCCGCGCTCCCGGAGAACACCTGGCTGATCGAGCCGGACCGCACCGCGCCCCGCGAGTTTGTCGCGACGTTTGAAACCACGTTCGGCGCGGCCGCCCCGGCCGGGCTGCATCTTCATTTCGCCGACGACCTGGTGGGCGCGAGCCTCGACGGCCGGCCGCTCGGGCTGGCAACGGACTACGACGGCGTGGTGGTGCCGCTGTCCACGCTCGCGGATGGACGACATGAGCTCCGCTTCCAGACCGAGCGCGAGTTCTCCGCGAAGCCCTTTGTCTGGCTCAAGGGCGTGTTCACGGTGCACAGCCGCACGGCGTTCGTGCCGGGACCGAACGGCACGCAGCGGACCGACGGACCGTTTGTCGCCCGGACCGCGACGTTCGAACCGGCCGCCGAGCTGACTGCGGCGGGTTTTCCGTTTCTCCACCGTCCGCTGACCGCCGAGACGACCTTCGTCCTGGCGACGGCAGCACGACAGCTGCGGCTCGACGGCGTGGCGGGCGACGCGATCCGCGCGTGGGTCGACAGTAATCCGGCCGGCTGGGCCTGGGGCCCCGACTGGACGCTTTCGCTGGCGGCACCGCTGGCAGCGGGCCCGCATCGCCTCCGGGTGGAGCTGGTGCCGAGCACGTTCAACTACTTCGGGCCGCACCATTACTACAACGGTGACTGGCACGTGGTGAGCCCCGGCCAGATCGTCGGCGACAAAAACTTCGCCGACCTGCCCGACGCCCCGACTCCGACGCTGATTGCCGCGTGGCACTTCAAGCCGCTGCGGCTGCCAACGCGACTCGTCCCGATCGCGTAGCGCACCGCTCTTGGCGAAGGCGGCGTCGTGTTTTTACCACGAAGATCGCGAAGCACACGAAGACCGATCCAACCGGACTTCGTGCTCTTGGTGCTCTTCGTGGCAAGACTGAGCCCAGAGTGCGTGGAAAACTCCGTCTACCGTTTCGCCGGGGTCGAGACGGGCGGCTCGACTTCGGCGAGGTGCATGCGGGCGTTGAAGTTCGCCGAGTCGCGCGGGTTTTCGGTGAGGAACAGGTGATAGAATTTCGCCGCCTGCTGTTTTTCGCCGGCGAGTCGTGACAGCTCGGCGATCTGGAGGAGGATGTCGGCCCGGCCCACCCGGTCGTAACCTCCGAGCCGCTCGGCCGCCAGCAGGTGCGGGAGCGCCCGGCCTCCGGGCAGGCGGTAGTAGAAAATCGCCTCGGCGATCGCGATGTGCACCTCGCCCTCGGCGGCGGGCGCCCGGGCGAGCGCGAGCAATTTTTCGGCGGCCGCAATGCGCTGGTCCGGACTGAAGCCCGGGTCCAGGGCGTAGAGCTGCAGCAGCGCCAGGCGGCTGAGCGCGGACTGCGACCAGACCGAGTCCGGATGCTCGGCGAGCAGCTGCCGGAACTGGCGCGCCGCCTCCTCCGGATCGGGCGTCTCCTGGTGGTGCTGCGCGATCCGTCCGAGGTAGAACCGGGCGCCCTGGGCGAACTCGTCGGTGCCGCTATCCGCCAGCGCGCGGAACAGCGCGCGGGCCGAGTCGACCTGGCCCGCGGTGACCGGCTGCCGGGTGAGCAGCGCCACGCCGTGACCGAAGCGGGCCTCGCGCCCGACCGCGGGATCGGCGGACTGCTCGCCGACGACGAAGATCTTGAGGGCGGCATCCGCCTGGTAGTTGGCCAGCGCCTCCCAGCCGGCCGCCAACTCCCCGCCGCGCGCGACGCCGACGAAGGCCAGCGCGACCGCGGTCGCGAGCAAGAGGCTCAAGGCGGGAAGGCGGCGGATCATGGCTTCGTCGGGTCCGGGGCCGCGATCAGGCGGCCGAACTGGTAAACCTTGATCTCGTTCGACAGCGTCGCGAGCTCGAGCTTCCGCGGCCGGCGGGCGGCGGGAGTGCCGAAATACGTCGCGACCGCGACGTTGTCCTCGCGCTGGAGATTGTGAACGCCGCCGATGACCTCGCGCCGGAGATCATCCCGGATGCGCGACGCCAAACCGGCCTTCACCTCCGCCTGGAACGCCTTGAGCCCGCCGTTCGGGTTCCAAAGCGTGCTGAACCGGGTGCGGAGGAACGGCTCGGCGTCGATCGTGATGCCGATGTAGCTCGCGGCCCAGGCCCAGCCCTCGGTCTCCTGCGTGAACTGGGCGGCGAAGCCGGACGGTTTCACGCCGACGGTGGCCGGCTGCCAGTTGCTCACGTTGGTGAAGATCTGGGCGCCCTCGACGCTGGTGAGAAAGTGCAGGAAATCGATCGCCTCCGCCCGGTGCTTGGTTGCGCGATTGACGTAGAGACCCATCACCGAAGTGCGCGGACCCTCGCCATACGGCCCCTTGGCCAGGTGACCGTAAACCGGGTCGTCCTGCAGCGGATAGGGAAACGGAAACGCCCCCATTTCGAACGAACAGATCAGCGGCAGGCTGCTTGCCTCCCAGCTGGGCATCACGACCATCGCGGTCCGCTGCGACACGAAGTCGGCGAGCGCCGTGTGCCGGCGCCGCTGCACGAACCCCGGCGTCGCGACCGTGCCGAGGTGTTCCAGCACCTCGAGTCCCGCCTGCAACTCCGGCGTCTCAAAGTCCCACTCGCCCCGGAGATACTGCGAGGCGAGCTGGTTCTGGTAGATCTGGAGCCGGTGCCGCACATCGAGCCGCTCCGACAGGCCCGAACCCATCGTGCCCATCACCATGTAAGTGAGGAACGGGTAGGTGTCCTGGGAGGCGCCGAGCGGGACCAGGTTGAGGTCGTGCGCCTTGGCGTAGGCCTGGATCCGCGCGCACAGCGCCACGAACTCCCGGTAGTTGCGCGGCGGCTCGCCGGACCCGGTGATCTTCCGCAGCAGCTCACGGTTGTAGACGATGCGATTGACGTGAGAGGTGACGGTGACGCCGTAGTAGTGGCTCAGCGACTTGATGTAGCTGTCGTCATTCGAGAAGCCGTCGATGTTGGTGTCGCGCCACGGCACGCCCTCGAGCGGGGTCCCCCGGTTGTACGGGTTGGGCTTCATCACGTCCTCGTCGAGCGGCTGGAAGCGCCGCGCGATGTCCGGCCAGATCCAGACGTACTCCGCGATGTCCGGCCCGGTGCCGCCGACCATCTGGGTCTGGATCCACGGCAGGTAGACCGTGTCGGGCACCGCGAGGTGGACCACGTGCACCCGCGGGTTGAGCTGCTCGTAGCGTGCGATGATCGCGTCGAAGGCCTTCCGCACCGTACCCTCGAGCTGCCACTGCGAGAACCGGATGGTCACCCGGTCGTTCCGCGCCTCCTCGGCGCTGCGCCGGAAGACGAGGAACGCGGCGATCACATACGCCACGCCCAACAGGGTCAGGCCGATCATCTGCCGGGAGATTTTCATGCGGGCTCCGGCGATCTAGACTACCGCGTCGCGTTCGCAAGGCGCGGCTGCGCGATTGTTCAAGCCGGCACCGCCGTGGCGCGAATATTCCCGCCCGTCCTACCCCATAGCTTCAAACTTGGCTCTCCCGCCTAGGGCGCGACCTTGGCCAGCCCGGCGAGCTGCTGCCGGATCGGGTACTGCCGGGCGTCGCGCGGATACTCCTGCAGGAAGGTCCGGTAGAATTTCTCCGCCAACGCGCGGTTGCCGCCCAGGCGCGCCAGCTCGCCGATCTGCACGAGCACGTCGGCGCGCGTCGCCGGGTCGAGCACCGCGGTCCGCTCCGCCGCCAGCAGGTGCGGTAGCGCGCGCGCGTCGGGCAGCCGATAGTGGAAGACCGCGTCGGCGATCACGAGGTGCAGGTCCGCAATCGCCTGCGGCTGCCGGGCCGACGCCGCCAGCCGCTCGGCCTCGTCCACCCGCGCCGCGGGTGTCGCCGGGCCGGCTGCCGTGTAGAGCCACAGGATCGCCAGCCGGGAAAGGGCGGCCTGCGCCCAGCGGGAGTCCGGGTGCTCGGCGATCAGGCGCTCGAAGCGGACCGCCGCCGCGCGCGGGTCGGGCGGCTCGGCCTGGAACTCGGCCACGCGGCCCAGGTAGAAACGCGCGGCCAGCGCGAGGTCGTCGTCACCCGCCGCCACCGTCTCCAGCAGCGCACGGCCGCGGGCGACGCGGTCCGGCACCGGGATCGGCTGCGCCAGCAGCGCCATCGCCTCCCCCAGCTGGTGCCGGCGCCGGTCGCCGCCCGCCGACGCCTGGAATTCCTTCAGCGCCTGCTCGGGCTTGTACGCGCCGATGAGCTCCCACGCCGCTCGGTCGGCGTCGGGCGCCCCGACGGCGCGCGCGGCGAGGAAGAGCAACAGCCCGAGGCTGGCGGTGCGGCGGCTCATTTCGCGCCCTCCTGCTCGGCCGCGCGGACCGTGGTGATCATCTGGTAGGTCCGGCCCTCGAGCCGGGCAGGCAGCAGCGCCACCGGGGCGTCGGCGCCGGGCGCGAGCATCTGCGCGGCGGCGGCTGCGGCGTCCTCGCGGGTGAGCGTCTGCACACGGATCCTGATCTCGCGGTTGAGGTCGGAAATGATCCGCGCCTTCATGCCGTCGTCCAGTGCCGCGCGGTACTTCTCCGGGGTGCCGTTCGGACCCCAGAGCTGGAAGTAGTTGTTGCGCACCTGAGCGATCGCGTCGTCGCCCGAGAGGTTCATGAACCCGCCGTCGAGCGACCAGATGTAACCGTCGTAGATGGGCAGGAACTGGCGCGAGTACTCCGACGCCTTCACGCCCACGACCGACGGCAGCCAGGTACTGACGTCGGTGAAGATCTGGTTGCCTTCGACGCTGGTGATGAAGTGCAGGAAATCGATCGCCTCGGCGCGGTGCTTGGTCGCGCGGTTCACGTACATCCCCATCAGCGTGGCCAGCCGGCCGTCGGCGTACGGGCCGAGCATCTTCGCGCCGTATACGGGGTCGTCCTGCAGCGGCACGGGATAGCGGAACGCGCCGATCTCGAAGTCGCAGAGCTCCTTGAGGCTGCTCGCCTCCCAGCTCGGGGCCACGACCATGAGGGTCCGCTGGCGGACGAAGTCCATGATGCCCGAGTCGCGCGACAGCTGGAGGAAACCGGGCGTGCTGAACTTCCCCAGGTCCTGGAGCAGCTCGAGCCCGATCTTCAGCTCGGGCTCGCGGTAGCTCCAGTCGCCCCGCAGGTAGGCGAGCGCGAGCTCCTTGCTCGTGAAGCCGTAGACGTGGCGGTGGTCGATGCGCGCCGCGACGCCGCTCGCCGTGCACTCGAAGATGAACATGGCCTCGCCGATCACGGTGTCCTTCGAGTTCGCGATCGGCGCCAGCTCCCGGTGATGCTCGCGCGCGTAGGCCTGCACCCGCTGGCAGAGCGCGAGGAATTCCCGGTAGTTGCGCGGGGGCTGGTCGGAGCCGGTGATCGCCCGCAGCATCGGCCGGTTGTAGATCATCCGCATGCTGTGCTGGGTGAGCGTCGCCGCGTAATACTGGTTCAGCTGCGGATTGAAGCCGTCCGAGTTCATCATCGCGTCGAGGAACGTGTCGCGCCACGGCACCCCCTCCAGCGGCGTCCCCCGGTTGTACGGGTTGGGCTTCATCACCTCGTCGGAGATCGGCGAGAAGAACCGCCCGACGGAGTTGAAGTCCACGCCGTACTCCACGATGTCCGGGGCGTCGCCGCCGATCAGCTGGGTCTGCGCCCACTGGCGGTAGGTGCGGTCCGGGATCGAGATCAGCTCGACGTGCACCCGCGGGTTGAGCTGCTCGTACCGGCGGATCATCGCGGCAAACGCCTGCCGCACCCCGCCCTCCAGCTGCCACTGCGACACCCGGATCGTCACCCGGTCCGGCCGCGCCTCCTCCGCAGTCCGCCAGATCATCAGGACCACCGCGGCGACATAGCCGGCGCCAAGCATCAGCAGGCCCGCGGTCTTTCCGGTTAGTCTCATGGCCGTGCGCAGGGGTCGCGCGGGCCCAAGCTCCCAACCCCGGGTCGGGGGTGACAAGTGCGAAAATGCCCCGTGGCCGGGGTCACTTCGCCGCCGGCCGCGCGGGCGCGGCGTGCTCCCACGGGTCCGCCGCGTCGCGGATCAGCTGCTGCAGGAGTGGGAAGCGCACCTCGCCGTAGTTCAGCGCGAAGCGCAGCTGGCCGTCGCGGAACACCCACGTCGTCGGCACCCAGGTGAGCGGCAGGTCCATGAAGCTCTGGATCACACCCTCGCCCTTGCGCACCTGATTCGGGTGGTGCCGCAGGATGAGGTTCGGCTGGTCGTTCAGCCCGTTGTCGTACAGCAGCACCCGGCCGTCGTCGGAGCTGCGGACCGTGATGAAGATGAACTTCACGTCCCGGTTCAGGTCGAGGAACGTGCTCCAGCCGTGGTGCTCGAGCTCGGCCTTGCTGTTGGGGCACCACGGCGCCCAGAAGTGCACCACGGTCACCTGCGGGCCCTTCACCGCCGCCGCCACCTCCTCCTCGAGGGCGATCCACCCGGTCGGCGGCTCGGCGGCAAGCAGCAGGCCGGATGTGACGAGAAACAGGGCGAGGAGGCGACGGGTCATGCGGCAAAAGTGACAGCCGCGCGGTCGGGCGCAATGCCGGGGTCAAAGTCCGGCGAGCCGCTGCCGGACCATGAAGCGCCGCTGGTCGAGCGGGAAATCGGCGAGGTAGGCCTCGTAGTACTTCCGGGCCTGCGCCGGTTGGCCGGTGAGCACCGAGACCTCCGCGATCTGGATCAGGGTGTCGGCCTTGGTCGGACGGTCGAGCAAACCGATCCCATCCGCCGCAAGCAGGTGCGGCAGCGCCCGCGCCGCGGGCAGGCGGTAGAAGAAGATCGCGTCGGCGATCACCAGGTGGAGCTCGCTCCGCGCCGCCGGGATCCGGGCCCGGTCCACCAGGGCCTCGGCCTCCGCGACGGCCGCGTCCGGGGTCACGGCCGGGTCGGCGGGATAAAGCACCAGCAGCGCCAGCCGCGTCAGCGCAGTCTGCGCCCAGATCG
This sequence comes from uncultured Opitutaceae bacterium, assembly GCA_964471615.1. Classification (GTDB taxonomy): domain Bacteria; phylum Verrucomicrobiota; class Verrucomicrobiia; order Opitutales; family Opitutaceae; genus Opi-474. Next base: position 18,784 of record CAYYGV010000011.1, on the reverse strand, counting down.
AATCCGGATGCTCGGCCAGCAGCTGCCGGTACTGGCGCGCGGCCTCCGCCGGGTCGGCGGTCTCGAGATGATGCTGGGCGATCCGGCCCAGGAGATAGCGCGCGGCCTGCGCCACCTCGTCGGTGCCGCTGTCGGCCAGCCGGGTGAAGGTGGTCCGCGCGGCGACGATCTGCTCGGCGGTGAGCGGCTGCCGCGCCAACTGCGCCACCGCCAGCCCGAAGTCGCGCTCGCGCTCCGGCCGGTTCCCGCGGGCGAACTCCCGCGCCGCCTCGTCCGTCCGCAGCCGCACCAACGCCGCCCACGCAGGATCCGGTGCGTTCGCCGGCGGATTTCCTGCACGAACGACCACCGGGCCCGCCGCCAGCAAGGCTAGCAGCGTGAATCCACGAACCAAGCCTCGCCCGGTGTCACTCAATACGTGACACGAGCTGGAGGGTGCGGGACGAAAAACGGGCAGGAACATTGGGGGCGGATCAGCGGCGCGGCGCGGCGGGTGACGGTGCCGCGGCGGGCGGGGTCATCACGCGGGTGGTCTGGTAGTATTTTGCCTCCAGCAGCGCGGGGGTCGCGGGGAGGCGGTCGGTCTCATCGGCGACGCGGCGCCGGGCGATGGCGGTGACATCGTCGGAGTTGAACGCCGCGCGCGAGTCGCGGAGATGGGCGCGCAGGTCGCGGTCGGCGTACTCGCGGCCGCGCCGCTCGAACTCGTCCTGGAACGCCGCGACGCTGCCGGCCGGGCCGAACAGCCGGTGCATTTCCTGGAGGAAGAACATGTTCATCTCGGTGCCGGTGCCGCTGAAGTACGAGGTGGCCGGGCCCCAGTTGTAACCGTCGTAGAACGGCATGAACCGCCGGGAGAAATCGGTCGGCTTCACTCCGCGGATGGCCGGGAGCCACTGGCTGACGTTCACGAAGATCTGGTTGCCCTCCACGCTCGTGAGGAAGCGCAGGAAATCGAGCGCCACCTCGGGATGGGCCGAGGCCTTGTTGAGGTAGAAGGGCGTGGAGGTCTGCACGGAGCCGTCGGACAGCGGCCCGAGCGTCTGCGGCCCGTACTCCGGGTCCTCGGTGCCGGGCAGCGGCAGGCGGAACGCCCCGACCTCGAACGGGGCCTCGCGGCGGAGGCTGCTGGCGTCCCAGCTGCCCGCGCAGAGGATGAGCGCGTGGCCGCGGAGGAAGTCGAGCATCGCGACGTCCCGCTTCATCTGCACGAAGCCCGGCTGGCTGGCGTTGCCCAGCTCGCGGAACACCGCGAGGCCGTTGGCCAGCTCGGGCGTGCGGAACGACCATTCGCCCCGCTGCCAGCCGAGCGCCGTTTCCCAGTACGACAGGCTCAGCGTGTGGTCGTGGTCGAGCTGCGGCGAAAAGTGACTGCCCATCCCGTGGATGACGGGCTCGGCCAGCCAGCGGGCGTTGTCCCACGAGTTGCCGATGGTCGACACGACCACCTGCCGCCGCCGCGCGTAGTCGCGGACCTGGTCCGCCAGCACGAGGAACTCCCGCCACGTGGTCGGCGGCTCGTCGCGGCCGGTGATTTCCCGGAGCAGCGTGCGGTTGTAGAACAGCCGCATCGTGAACATCGCGATCGTCGGCGCGTAGTAGTCGCGCATCAGCGTGTTGTAGCCGTCCACGCCGCTCATGCCGTCGAGGAAGGTGTCGCGCCACGGCACCGCCGCGAGCGGCGTGCCGCGGTTGTAGGGGTTGGGTTCGCCGACGTACCGCGTGATGGGCGTGAAATACCGCGGGGCCAGCTCCTCGATGCGACCCCACCACATCGTGTACTCGATCAGGTCCGGCGCCGTGCCGCCCACCAGCTGGGTCCGCATCCACTGCCGGTAGATCGTGTCGGGCACGACCAGGATCTCGACCTTCACCCGGGGATTCAGCTCCTCGTAGCGCCGCGCCACCGCCTGCAGGCCCTCGCGCACCGTGCCCTCCAGCTGCCAGTGCGACAGGCGGATCGTCACGCGGTCGTCGGCCGGGCTGCGTCCATGCCGCCAGACCACCGTCGCCGCCACCGCGAACGCGAGTCCCAGCACGGCCACGCCGACCGAGGCGAGTTTCATGCGGGAAGGCTCCCGGGTGAGGGTTGGACGGACATCCCGCCCACGACAGCGGAGGATGTGGCGCGGGCCAATCCGAATTCAACCGCGCTCGCCTCCGCCCAGCCGTCCGCCCAAGCTTGCCCCATGCACCTCCGTCCCCTCGGCCGCAGTCCCCTCCGGGTTTCCGAGCTCTGTCTCGGCACGATGCAGTTCGGCTGGACCGCCGACGAGGCGGCCTCCTGGGCCATGATGGACGCCTTCGTCGAGGCCGGGGGCAATTTCATCGACACCGCGGACATCTACACGACATGGGGCCCGGACGGGCTCGCCGGCGGCGGACGCTCCGAGGAGATCATCGGGCGGTGGATGAAGGCGCGCGGCAACCGTCGGCAGGTCGTGATCGCGACCAAGGTCCGCGGGAAGATGGCGGAGGGTCCCGGCGGCGAGGGCCTGGCCGCCGCGCGCGTGATCCGCTGCTGCGAGGATTCCCTGCGCCGGCTGCAGACCGACCATCTCGACCTCTACCAGTGCCACTGGGCGGACGTCGCCGTGCCGATCGAGGAGACGCTGGGTGCGCTCGACCGCCTCGTGCGCAGCGGCAAGGTCCGCGTCATCGGCGCCTCGAACTATCCCGCCTGGCGGCTGCTGGAGGCGCTGTGGCGCAGCGACCGGCTGGGCCACGCGCGCTTCGAATCGTACCAGCCCGAGTATTCGCTGATGGAGCGGAGCCTGTTCGAGGTCGAGGCCCGCCCGCTCTGCCGTCACTACGGGCTGGGCGTGATCCCCTACTCGCCGCTCGCGGCCGGCTTCCTCACCGGCAAGTACCGGGCAGGCGCCGCCATCGACAGCACCCGCGCGCCGGAGATCGCGAAGAAGTACGCGAACGACCGCGGCTACGCTGTCATCCGCCAGCTCGCCGACATCGCCCGCCGCCACGGCAAGACCGTCGCGCAGACCGCGCTGGCCTGGCTCCTGACCAACCCCGTCGTCACCGCCCCCATCGTCGGCGCCAACACTGTGGCCCAGTTGCGCGAGTCCTTCGGCGCCGTCGGCTACCGTCTCAATGGCGAGGAGATGCTGGCGCTCGATTCCCTCACGGACTACCCGCGGAACTGGCGGCCGATTTGGGACTAGCTCGAATCTCGAGCTTCGGATTTCGAATTACTTCCTCAGCAGCACGACGCAGGCGGACCATTCGCCGGGGTGGGTCCAGTGACACTCGCCCCGCTTGAGCGTAACCCTGCGGTTGTCGGCGTGGAGTTCGCCAACGATGCGCCAGCGGCCGGACGGCAGCGGGATCCGCAGTGTCTTGACCCCGGGCGCGGCGAACGTGTGGGCCACGACGAGGGCGAGGCGGTCGTTGGCGCGCACCACGGCCTGCCAGCCCCGGGCGTGACGATAGGCCATCACGTTGGGACCGTGCCGCCGCGAGCGTCCGTGCCGGATCACCGGGGCGGCCCGGCCGTAGAGCGCGATCGCCTGGTCCACCAGCGCCCGCTGGTCGGGCCGCAGGGCCGCGAAATCGCCCGAGAGACAGAGCCGGCCGAGGAATCCACCGGCGAGGAGGTACGCGATCCGGCGGAGGTCGGTCCGCGCGCGGAGCACTGCCCACACCTGGCTCTGGCACGGGAGCATCACGCGGTGGAGGTTGGCCGCGATGATCGGGATCTCGCGGCATTCATGCGCGTCGGAGAAGCTGCTCATCGACGTGAGCGCCATCATCGACGGCTCGAGCCGGTGGCCGCCGGACGAGCAGTTCTCGATGACGAGGTCGGGCAGCTCTGTCCGAAGCTTCCGGAAAAACGCCTGCACGCCGGCGAGATGCTGCCGGAGCGCTTCGCCCGGTGACTCCGCCCCGTCCACGCCCAGGCCGATGTTCTCGTTGTAATCGACCTTGAGGTAGCCGAAGTTCCCTGCGCGCAGCAGGTCGATCACCCGTGCCGTGAGATGCGCGACCACCTCGGGCTTGCGCAGGTCGAGGAAACGGCGCGAGCCGACCGTCACGACGCGGCCGTCGCGGTGCAGCATCAGGTCCGTGCGCTGGAACAGCGGCGAGGCCGACCCGACCACCTCGAGTTCGAACCAGATGCCGGGCACGAGGCCGCAGGCCCGGATCGCGTCCGCCGTGGCGCGGAGGCCGTGCGGGTACATCGTCGCGTTCGGCACCCACTCGCCTTGCGCGGTCGACCAGTCGCCGCCGGCCGGCTTGTACCAGCCGGCGTCCATCACGAGGTACTTGATGCCCGTGCCGCGCAGCGACTCGGCCAGGGCGGACATATTGGCGTGGCTCGGATTGCCCCAGCTCGTGGTCCATTCGTTGAACATCACCGGGAGGGCCCGCTCGCTCGCGGGCACGCCCGCCAGCGCCGGCTCCTGCGCCGCCGTCAGCGCGGCACACGCGTCCTCGAGCCCGCCCGCTACGCAGGCGAGGGTCGCGACCGGCGAGGTAAAGCTCTCGCCCGGGGCCAGCGTCTTCCACCAGTGGCCGAATTCGCGGTCCGCCAGACCGCCCGAGATCGCGGCAAAGTCATCGCGCCGGTAGACCTCCATCTGCCACGAGCCCGGATGCGCGAGTTGCGCGCCCCAGGTGACGCCGGCGCCGGTGTCCTCGACCGCGACAAAGGGGAAGAAGCCGTTCACCGGCAGCGAACCCAGGGTGCCGAACCGCTCGGCGCGCACGCCCCAGCCGGCCCACGAGCGCTCCAGCTGGAGATCCTCGAACGCCCGGGTCTCCTGCCGGCCCTCCATGCTCCACACCGCGCGGAAGCGGTGCAGCTGCAGGCGACCCGGCGCATCGTCGGCGGCAAACGGCGTGAGGCCGCCGACCGAGAAACTCGCCAGCTGCTCCAGGGTCAGCGCAGCCGCGCCCGTGTTCTCCACCGTCACGCTGCTCTCCAGCCAGCTGGTCCCGCGGCGCCAGGCGAGGTCGTGGTGCGCCCGCCAGCCGTCGGGATGATTGAACGTGGTGCGGACCGCCACCCGCCCGCCGGCCCGCGTCACCACCTGCCCCGCCAGCACCATCCGGTCCACCGTCACGCTGTTGCGCAGCGAGCGGCCCTGGGCGAAGGCCGCCGGCGCATCGTCACCGCCGGCCTTGAGCTGGAGCAGCGACTCGACCATCCACGCGCGCGGGCCGTGACCGGCCGTGCCCTTGATGCTGTCGATCTCGATCCCCGAGAGGAACTGCCGGTGCGGCACGACCTTTCGCCGCAGCTTGGTCGGCACGAGCCAGAGCCCGAGCTTCGGACTGCCCGCCTCCTGCACGTACAGCGCGGTGACTTCACCGCACCGAATCTCCCGGTATATTTTCGGCAACATCACAGGATCCATATTTTAAACTCCTCTCCTCTCGTCACTCGTCCCTAGTCCCTCGTCCCTTCCGCTTCACCCTATCCACGCCAGTCCCAGCTGCAGCCAGAACGGCGTGAGCAGGATGCTGGCGATCACGGTGGCAAGGACGATGCGGACGGCGGTGAGTAGGTGGCCGCCGTAGTGTTTCACGAGCACGATCGGCAGGAAGCCCGCGGGCATCGCGGCCTGCACCATGATCACGTGACGCAGGTCGGCGGTGAACGGGCCGTAGCGCGCGAGCAGCAGGAGCAGCCCGGTCATCACGCCGAGCCGCATTCCGACGGCGGCGAGCGAGGTGCGGACCTCGAAGAGCTCGGCGGGCCGGCCAAAGAAATGCTCGGCCATGGTCGCGCCGCTCAGGATGAGGCCCATCGGGATGGCGCAGGCGGAGAGAGGGTGCACGACGTCGAGCAGGAGCTTGGGCACGTGGGAGCCGAGCCCGGTGAGGTTGACGCCGACCGCGACGAACAGCGCCAGCACCGGCGGACTGAGCAGCTGCCGCCAGCCCTCGCGCCACGATTTCCCAGCGAGGACCATCACACCCACGATCCAGATGGCGGCCTCGGCCCCGACATTGAACGCGAACAGGACGCCGAGGCTGCCGGTGCCGAACAGCGCGGTCATCATCGGCACCGTGATGTAGGCGTAGTTGTAGATGCCCGCGGTGAACGCGAACGTGCGCAGCCCGGTGCCCAGCTCGAAGCCGAACCAGCGCGCCACGTAGCGGCAGAGCACGATGCCGCCGGCCATGGTGGCGAAACCCATGAACGGGCCCCACGCGAGATTGGCGGGATCGCGCAGCGCGGGGTTCGCGTGGACGTTCTCGAAGATGATGCAGGGATAGAGGAAATTCACCACCAGCCGCAGCAGACTCGCGTCGGCCTCCGCCGTCAGCCACCCCACCCGCCGCAGCCCCATGCCCAGGCCCATCAGCGCGAAGACCGGCAGGATCAGGAGGAGGAGGGTCCAGAAAGACATGAGGGGATTTACAATTTACGAATTACGATTGGCGATTGAATCCGTGCGGTTGGGGGCAGGGTGGATTTTGTTTGGGACGTGCTCGCGGTTCACGCGGAACGACCGCCCCGCCTGCGTCCGCCCATTCGTAAAGCGTAATTCAGCCCGCCATGGCGAGTCCCGCGAGCCGGCCCGTGGTCCACGCGGCCTGAAAATTGAAGCCGCCGGTGATCCCGTCGATGTCGAGCAGTTCGCCGGCGAAGTGGAGGCCGGGGCATTTCCGGCTCTCCATGGTCTTGAAATCCACCTCGGACAGCCGGACGCCGCCGCAGGTGACGAACTCCTCCTTGAACAGGCTCTTCCCAACCACCTGGAACTCTGCGCCGGTGACGAGCCCCGCCAGCGCGCCAAGCGCGGCCTTGCTCACCTGCGACCACGGCGTCGTCGACGCGATGCCCGCGGTGGTCACCAACCGCTCCCACAGACGCTGCGGGACCGGTAGCGGGCTCCACGTGGCGATCTGCTTCCGCGCGTTCTGCTCGCGAACCGGGCCCAGCTGTTGGATCAGCGATTCGCGCGTGTGGTCGGGCGCAAAATTGATCACCACCGGGAACTCGTAGTTCCGCTCGGCCAGTTCGCGGGCGCCCCAGGCGGAGAGCTTCAGGATGGCCGGGCCGCTCAGGCCCCAGTGCGTGACGAGCAGCGGGCCGCGCTCGCGGAGCTTTGTCCCGGGCACCGCCGCGATCACCTCGGGCACTGACAGCCCGGAGAGTCCCACCAGCCGGGCGTCATCGATATGGAAGGTGAAGAGCGACGGCACCGGCGGCTCGATGGTGTGGCCGAAGGCCGCGGCGACGCTGAGGCCCGACGACCCCTTGTTGCCGCCGGTCGCCAGCAGGAGCCGGTCGCACGGGCGGGAGGTCTCGTCGGTCAGGGTGAGACGGAACCCCGGGGTGCCGTCCGGCCGCGTCACCCGCTCGGCGGTGCGCAGGCCCAGGCCCGTGTACACGTCGACCCCGGCGTCAGCGGCGGCGCGGGTCAGGCAGTCGACGATGGTGCCGGAGTCGTCGGTGACGGGAAACATGCGGCCATCGGCCTCGGTCTTGGTCTCGACGCCGCGGGCGGCGAGCCAGTCGATCATGTCGCGGGGCTGCCAGCGGTGAAACGCGCCGAGCAGCTCGCGGCCGCCGCGCGGGTAGCGCTTGGCGAGCTCGCGCGGGTCGAAGCAGGCGTGGGTGACGTTGCAGCGGCCGCCGCCCGAGATCCGCACCTTGGCAAGGGGATGGGTGGTGGTCTCGAGCAGCGTGACGCGCCCGGCGGCGCCGAGCTGGCCGGCACAGGTGACGGCCGCGAAGAAACCCGCGGCTCCACCCCCGACGACGACGACCTCGCGCTGTTCGACCATTTGCGCACGCTGCGAAGCCCGGGCCCGCGAGTCAATGGGTGCCGCGCCGGGGCCAAAAAGAAGGCCGCCGCGACACCCCTGCCGCGGCGGCCAGACAACCAACCCTGACAAAACTTAGCTTAGCTCGACGGCGGAGCCGCGGGCGGAGGAGGCGGGGGCGGAGCGTCGCCGCCACCGGCGGGCCGCGGGCCACCCGGGCCACCCCGGCGACCCCGGGGTTCCGGCGGGAGCGAATCAAAGATCTTCTGCTGGTCGGCCGTGAGGACGGCGCGGACCTTCTCATGCGTGTCCTTCATGATCGCGCCCATCTTCTCGCGGCGCTGTTCGCGGGCCGTGGACTCGTCGGCACGCAGGGCCTTGCCCTGCTGTTCCGCCTGGTCCCAGATGGCCTGGATCTGCTGCTTCTGGGCGGGCGTGAGGGAGAGCTTTTCCTCGAGCGTCTTCATGCGGTGCTCGCGCATCCGCCCTGCGCGCGGACCGTGTTCGTCGGGGGGACCTCCGGCGGGGGGCTCGGCCTGGACCAGAGCGGTCGTGGCCAGCAACCCGCAGGCGAGGAGGGATACAAACGTCGTCTTGGATTTCATGGTAACGAACACCAAGACGCCGGCCGCGCGGCCCGGTTACGCGCATTTTTCACGTTCCGGGTTGCGATTTACGCGGCCCGGATTTCGTCCCAAGGTCCGTGAAACCGTGAAGCACTCCCGTCTCACCGCGATCGCCGCCGAAGTCGTGGCCGCCACCCAGCGGAAGCTGCCGCCGGAGATCCGTCCGCTGGCCAAGGCCGTGCCGGTCCATTTCGAGGCGACGCCCCACCCCAGCGTCCTGGCGGAGGGCTTCGAGCCCGACATCCTAGGCCTTTTCACTGGCAGCCCCCATGGCACCGAACTGGCGCACGACCAGCCGGCGCCGCCGGAGATCCTGCTCTACGTCGAGAACCTGTGGGACTTTGCGGAGGACGACGTCGAGGTGTTCCGCGAGGAAACCCGCCTCACCTACCTCCACGAACTCGGCCATTATCTTGGCTGGGACGAGGACGAGCTGGCGGCCCGGGGGTTGGACTAGGCCGGGGCCGGGCGGCGGGGGGTTCAGTCCCGGTGGAACCGGACACACTCCGCGCTTTCCAAGTTCGCGCCGCCATGCATAGACTGCCTGATACCCAGCATTTCCGCACCGCCATGAAAAAACTGCTCCTGCTGTCCCTTTTTGCCCTCTCCGGGTTCGTCATCGCCCGCGCGGCGCCCAGTGAAGCGTCCCGTCCGGAGTACGTCTCCCGCGTCGAAACCTGCGAGGCCATCCTGCAGGAGTTCATGGGCAACCCGGCGACCGCCATCCCGGCGAACGTGCTGCAGACCGCCCGCGCGATCGTGATCGTGAACCAGTTCAAGGCCGGGTTCTTCCTCGGCGTGAAGGACGGCTACGGCGTCATCATGGTGAAGCGGGCCGACGGCAAGTGGAGCCTGCCCGTGCTGATCTCGGCCGGCGAGCTGAGCTTCGGCCTCCAGGTCGGCGCCAACTCGATCGAGACCGTCATGGTCATCACCGACGACCAGACCCCGCGCATTCTCTTCAACCAGCGCTTCAACGTCGGCGTCGACGCCAAGGCGGTGGCCGGCCCGAAGGCGGCCGAGGCCGAGAAGAACAACCGCGAGATGATCACTGCGCCGGTGCTCGTCTACACCAAGGCCAAGGGCCTGTACGCCGGCGCCACGGTCAAGGCCGGCTGGCTTGAGCGGAACGACCAGATCAACTACATCCTCTACAACACGCAGTACACGATGCCCGAGCTCCTCTACAGCAGCTGGGTCACCCCGCCGCCCGAGGTCGAGCCGATCATGCATTACGTGCAGTCGATCGCGCCCTGAGCGCGCGGTTCATCGCGATGTTTTTCCCACGGGGCCTGCGGGCCCCGTTTTTGTTTACTTCGCCACAGGCCGACGCGACGCTGGTCCCATGAGCGCGATCTCCGGTTTCCACCACGTCTGCGTCAAGACCCGCGATTGGGACGCCACCATGCGGCTCTACCAGGAGGTGCTCGGATGCACCGTAAAGATCGCGTGGCGCGCCGCGCCGCAGCGGGCCGTGATGCTCGACACCGGCGACGGCAACTACATCGAGGTCTTTGAGGATCTCGCCTACTCCGGTCCGACCAACGGCGCGATCTACCACTTCGCGTTTCGCACCAAGGAGCTCGACGCCACCGCCGCCCGGGTCCGGGCCGCGGGATTAAAGATCACGGTCGAGCCGCGCGACGTCACCATCCCCACCACCAACGCCGGCCCGGTGCCGGTCAGGATCTTCTTCTGCGAGGGACCCAACGGCGAGAGCATCGAGTTCCTGCAGAACACGCTGACGTAAGGCGGGCAGAGACCTCAAAATTCGAATCTTGGAATTCGAAATTCGAGATCCGGCAGGATGCACTGCCGGCCCCGCCAGCGGTGACGTCCGGAGCTACACCCGCACCTGCCGCAGGTATTCGAGCAGCTCGGTAAGCACGGCGGCGGCGACCATGGCCTGGGTCTCGACCCGGGCCGCGCCCGGGCATTCGACCCGGCCGCTGCGCAACTCCACCGTCCGGCCCCGCCGAACGTGCGCCAGCGCCCACCACGCGAATGGCGCGGTCACGCCCTTCGCCGGCGACGGCTCGGCGTAACCCGTCGTCGCCAGGCCGAGGTCGCTGCCGAATAGGCGGCACGCCCCGAGCGCCATCTCGCGCGCGACGCGGGCCGACACGCAATCGACGCGCTTGGCGGCCGCGCGGTTCACGCCGAGCAGGCGGACCTTCTCGTCCAGGGTGTACGCCGTGACGCCGCCGAGGAAGTAGTCCGACGCCCCGGAAACCGCGCCGATCCGGGCCTGGACCTGGCCGCAAGTCAGGCTCTCCGCCACGGCCAGCGACAGCCGCGGCGCCTGCAGCAGGAGGGGCTTTAGTTCGATCATGGCCGCAGCTTGGCCGATCCGGTGCGGGACGTAACGGAGAAAATCCGGTGGGTCAGGCCAGCTCGAGACCGACGGGACAGTGGTCGCTGCCCATGACCTCGGGCGAGATCCAGGCGCGCTTCAGCGCCGAGCGCAGTTTTTCGGAGGCGACGAAGTAGTCGACGCGCCACCCGATGTTCCGGGCGCGGCAATTCATCATCTGGCTCCACCACGTGTAGTGGCCCGGGCCCGGCTCGAACACGCGGAAGGTGTCGACGAAACCCTTGGACAGGAGCTTCGCGAAGTTACCCCGCTCCTCGTCGGTGAAGCCGGCGTTGCGCCGGTTACTCTTGGGGTTGGTCAGATCGATCTCCTGGTGCGCAACGTTCAGGTCGCCGCAGAACACCACCGGCTTGCCGCGCTTCTCGAGTTTGCGGAGGTAGGCGAGGAACGCACCGTCCCACTCCTGGGTGCGGTACTCGAGCCGGGTCAGTCCCCGCTGGGAGTTGGGCTGGTAGACGTTCACCAGGTAGAAATCCGCGTACTCCGCGGTGATCACGCGACCCTCGTCGTCGTGGGCCGCGACGCCGATGCCGTTGGTCACCTTGAGCGGCGCGACGCGGGTGAACACCACGGTGCCGCTGTAGCCCTTCTTCGCCGCGCTGTTCCAATAGGCGGTGTAGCCCTTCGGCCACGCCACGTGCTGCACGTCGCCGGGATGCGCCTTCGTCTCCTGGAGGCAGATCACATCGGCGCCGACCGAGCTGAAGTAGTCCATTGCGCCCTTCCGCAGCACCGCGCGGATGCCGTTCACGTTCCACGAGACGAGTTTCATGGCCGGAACGCTAGCAGCCCGCCCCGCCCGCCGGGCAATCCGTTTCGGTGCCAGGAGCCACAATTCGCCGGGCGGCATGACGCAGCTTGCGGTTGCCTCGCGGGCGGGGAGCGGGAGACTGGCCCCCCGCTCCCCGATGTCCGCCTTCCAGCCCCTGCCCCTCGGTCAACGCATCCCGGCCAGCCTGCACGCCGTCTCGTGCAGCCTGCCCACGATGCGCGACGTGCGCGGCTACGAGGAAAAGGACCCGGCCGTCACGCAGCACCTCACGTCAGGCTACCCCCGCTTCGTCGTCCACCCGCTGCTCCAGGAACTCGCGGCCGAGCTCGTCCGGCGGCATGGGCTCGCCGGGCAGACCCTGTGGCTCACGTCGTCGGCCCGGATGGCCGATCGCCTCGCCGCGCACCTGGGCGCCGCGCAGGTGATCCGGGTGCAGGACGCGGGCGTGACCGGCGTCGCGCACCCGGCCGATCCGACGCTCGCGTCGCGGGCCAAGACGTTTCTCCAGAATGTCGGCGGCTTTCTCTCGTCCCGTGCGGCCGAGGCCGAGTTGGTGCGGCGCGGCCTGCGGTCCGCCGCCACCGCCGAGGAACTGTTCGCCGGCGACGCCCTCGCCGAGGTCCGCCGCCACCTGCTGCCCCTGTTCCCGGGCACCAACGCCGCCGACCTGTTCGTCGCCAACTGCGGCATGAACGCGGTCGACGCCGCCTTCCGCGCGATCGCCGAGCAGCAGGCGGCCCAGGGCCGCACCGTCTGGGTCCAGCTCGGCTGGCTCTACCTCGACACGATCGCGCTGCTCCAGAAGTTCACCGCGACTCCCACGGACTACGTCCATGTCGCCGACGTGTTCGACCTCGCAGCTCTCGACGCCGTCCTCGCGCGCCACGCCGGGCGCGTTGCGGGCATCTTGACCGAGGTGCCGACGAATCCGCTGATCCAGACCCCGGATGTCGCCGGCATTGCCGCCCTCGCCCGACAGCACGGCGCACGGGTGATCCTCGATCCCTCCATCTCGTCGGCGTTCAGCGTCGACGTGCTGCGCCACGCCGACGTGGTGGTCTCGAGCCTCACGAAGTATACCGGCAGCGCCGGCGACCTCACGGCCGGGCTGGCGGTGGTCAATCCGGCGGCGCCCGGCGCCGCGGAACTCCGCGCGGGTCTCGCCCCCAAGATCGAGGCGCCGCACGCCCGCGACCTGGCCCGGCTCGCCGTCGAGATTGCCGCCACGCCCCGCGTGCTGGACCGGATCCAGGCCAACGTGCCGCGTGTCGTTGACTTCCTGTCGAAGCATCCCGGCGTGCGCGACGTGTTCTGGGCGCTCCACCCGCGGTCGCGGGCCAACTACCTCGCGATCGCCCGGACGCCTGCGTCGGTCGGAGCCATGGTCACCTTTACGCTGCGCGGGCCGCTGGACCGATTCTACGACCGCCTGGTGCTGCCGAAGGGGCCGAGCTTCGGCATGGAGAACACCCTGATCTGCCCGTTCATGTACCTCGCGCACTACGACCTCGTCGGCACCGCCGCGGGTCGCGCGGAGCTGGCCGCGAGCGGCCTCGATCCCGACCTGCTTCGCCTCTCGGTGGGCGCGGAGCCGGCCGAGGACATCCTGGCCGCGCTCGCCGCCGCCCTCGCCTGACCATGCCCGCGCCCGAGTGCAGGCTCGCGCTCAAGGCGATCCCGAACGCGCCCCGCAACGCAATCGTCGGCTGGCTGGGCGACGCCCTGAAGGTCAAGGTCCACGCCCCCGCGCTCGAGGGCCGCGCCAACGCCGAGCTCTGCGAATTTCTCGCGGACGCCCTCGAACTCCCGCGTCGCGCCGTCACCGTCGCCCACGGCGACACTTCGCGGCAGAAGGTCGTCTACATCGCCGGCCGGTCGCTGGCCGACGTGAAGGCCCGGGTCGCCCAATTGCTGGCGGAGTAATTCCGCCACGATCGGTGGCTTCGCCTCCTTGGCGGTGAGCCACTCCGACTGACCCCGCCGTCCAACCCTAGTGGGCGTGACGGGTCAGGCGGGCGAACCGCAAGCCGAGGAACAGCGCGGCAAACGCGAGTCCGGCAGCCAGCGCCGACCAGATGCCGAGCGCACCGAACGGACCGCGGATGCCGAGCAGGTAGCCGCCCGGAATCGCGATCACCCAGTAGGCGATGAACGTGATCACCGCCGGCACGCGCACGTCGCTCAGGCCGCGCAGGATCGCCGCGCCGATGACCTGGCCGCCGTCAAAGACCTGGAACAGGGCCGTCACCACGAGCAACTGCGTGGCGAGCGCGATCACCGCGGGATCGGTCACAAACCACCCGGCGACACGGCGGCCCATGGCCAGGTAGAGCAGCATGAACGTACCGGCGAGCAGGACGCCGAGACCGAGGGCGCTGAAGCCGATGGGCCGGAGCCGGGCGGACTCGCCGGCGCCCAAGGCGGCACTGACGCGCATGCCGGCGGCGGCGGAGAGACCGAGGAGGAACATGAAGGTCGTCGCGGCGCAGGAGATCGCGATCTGGTGCGAAGCCAGGGGCACGGCGCCCAGCCAGCCCATCATGATGGCGGCCCCGGCGAACGCGCCGCTCTCGAACAGCAGCATCCCAGAGGCCGGGAGCCCGAGATGGAGCATTTCGCGGAGCCGGCTGCCGTCGAGCGGAGCGAGCCACCGGGTCGGCAACGCGCGGCGCAGCGTCGGGTCGAGGTGAACCCAGCCGAGCAGCACCAGCGTGCCGAGCGAGCGGGAGGTCAGCGTCGAGATGCCCGCGCCGGTCAGGCCGAGCGCCGGCACGCCAAGGTGGCCGTAGATCAGCACCCAGTTGAGGAAGGCGTTGAGGCCGACGCCCCCGAGCATGATGAACATGGGCACCCACGGCCGGCCCATCGCCTCGGCGTACTGGCGCATCGCGAGGTACAGCAGCACGGGGGTGATCGACACGCCGATCAGGCCGTAGAACGGGTTGACGATGGCGAGGACCTCCGGCGGCTGGTCGAACCACGCGAGCTTCAGGCCGAGCGCAAGCAGCACCAGGGTCTCCACCGCCCCGAACGCGAGGGCCAGCACGAGGCCGTGGCGCAGGTACTCGCCGCAGTCCTCGGGACGGCTGGCGCCGCGGGCGCGCGAGACGAGGACCGACACGGGCAGCATCAGGCCGATACCGAGCACGTAGAAGACGCTGAAGACATTGCCGCCGAACGCTGACGCCGCCAGCGGCACCGTGCCGGTGCGTCCGATCATCACGCTGTCGGTCAGGCCCATCAGCATCTGGCTCACCTGCCCGACGATGATCGGGAGGGCCAGCATCAGGGTCGGGCGCAGTTCGCGGATGAAAGCCGGTCGGGACACGCGCCCAAGGGAGCCAGCGCAGGCCGGTTCTTCAATCCGAATCAAGGCGGCTGGGTGGGAGATCAGACGAACGCCGGACGTCGAAGTAACTCCAACGCAATTCCCGTATTACTTCGGCGTTGGGCGTTCGGCGTCCGACGTTCGGCGTTCGTCTGAACCCACAGCAGAGGCTCCCTGGTCTTTTCCGCGTTGAGCCGGGCTCGCCAATGCGCGACAAACAGCCATGCGCCGCCGGCATCTCTGGTTCCTCCTCGCGGTCGCCCTGGGCGTGTTGCTGGGCTACTGGTGGAACCACCGCGCCCGGCCCGCACCGTCCGCCGTGCCGCCACCGGTCGCGGCCAAGCCCGCGCCGGCCCCGCCTGTCTCCCATCCCGAGGTGCCGATCCAGGAGGGCAAGACGATCGATTTCTCCTCGGGCAAACCCGTCGTGAAGGAATCGACCGACGACAAGGCCGTGATCGACACCGCCAAGAAGGAAATGGACGAAGCAACGAAGAACATCACCTTCGAGCCGACCCCGGCGCCGCCGCCCAAGAAGAAAGACTAGCGGGGAGAAATTCGAAGGCGGGAATTCGAAATTCGAGGCGCCGATCGGTCCACCTTGCGAGGCCCCGACCGGTCCGCGGCCGGAGTCCGAGGTGATCTCCGCTCGATCTACGAGTTCCGACACTCGAATTTCGAATTTCCGTCTTCGAGTTTTCGAAAGGCTACTTTGCCTCCCGCACCCGCAGGGTGTACTTCTTCGCCTTGTCGTTGGCGGCGGTGAAGCGCACGGCCTCGGTGTCGCGGCGGCCGATCGTGACGGTCTGGAACGCGGTCTCGTCGCCGGTCGAGAAGCCCTGGTCGTCCTTGAACACGCAATTGACCTGGATCTGGAGCGGGTGGCTCTCGCGGTTCTTGATGTTGGCGACGACCTCGATGCGCCCGTCGGGCAGCGTGCGCTCCTGCAGCCCGGTGCAGGTGATGCCGGCCTGGCTGGCCTTGTCGAGCAGCACGAACTTCTCCGTGTTCTCGACGGTGAACTTGGTGGAATCCTGCGGCGCCGGTCCCGCCGGCTGGGTGGCGCAGCCGGCCAGCAGAAGCAGGGCCGCGGCGGACAGGGTAACGAGATGCTTGGTCTTCATGGTCGGTCGGTAGTCAGGTCAGGGGGGCTGAGACTGCATGCAGCCGGAAAGGTTCGCCAAGTTTTTCCGGTGGGCGCCGCCAATCTACGCCCGCCGGGCCCGCTGTCGAGCGGGCGCTGTCGCCTCACTTGGCGCCCGCCGCCTCGCCCAACGCCGCCGCCGCCTGCGTCGCGCGGCGCTTCTGCCGCAGCCGCATGGTGAAGCGGTCCATGTAGATGTAGATCACCGGGGTGATGTAGAGCGTCAGCATCTGCGAGACCACCAACCCGCCCACCACCGCCAGGCCGAGCGGCCGCCGGGAGTCGGCGCCGGCACCGAGGCCCAGCGCGATCGGGACCGCGCCGGCCAGCGCCGCGAAGGTCGTCATCATGATCGGCCGGAAGCGCACGAGGCAGGCCTCGACGATCGCCTTCTCGGCGTCGAACGACTCGCCCTGCTCGTGCTCCTTCGCAATCGCGAAGTCGATCATCATGATCGCGTTCTTCTTCACGATGCCGATCAGGAGAATCACGCCCACGTAGCCCATGATGTTCAGCTCCTCGCGGAACGCCCAGAGCGTGAACAGCGCGCCGAAGCTCGCCGCCGGCAGGCCCGAGAGAATGGTCAGCGGGTGGATGAAGTCCTCGTACAGGATGCCGAGCACGATGTAGATCACGACCACCGCGGTGAGGAGCAACAGCCCCATGCCCTGCAGCGAGGCGCCGAACGCCTGGGCGGCGCCGACGAAGCTGTAGCTGATCGTCGCCGGCAGCTCGCGCCGGGCGAGCTCCTCGACCGCCGCGGTCGCCTCGCCGAGCGAGACGTCGGGCTTGAGGTTGAAAGAGATCGTCACGGCCGGCAGCTGGCCGAGGTGCGCCACGGTCAGCGGGCCCACGTTGCGGCGGAGCGTCGCGACGTTGTCGAGGGAGACGAGTTTTCCACTGCGGGTGCGGAGGTAGATGAGCGAGAGCGCCGAGGCCTCGCGCTGGAACTCCGGCGCGACCTCCATGATGACGTAGTACTGGTTCGTCGGGGTGTAGATGGTCGACACCTGCCGCGTGCCGAACGCGCTGTAGAGGGCCTCCTCGATCTGCTGCGGCGTCACGCCGAGCGTCGCCGCGCGGTCGCGCTGGATGTCGACGCGGAGCTGTGGGCTCGTGATCTGGAGGTCGGTGTTGACGTCGGTGAGCTGCGGCAGCGCGCGGAATTTCTTCTCGAGGCTGTCGGCTGCGGCGTAGAGCTCGGTGAGGTCGCTGCCGGTGAGGGTGAACTGGTAGAGGGCCTTGGTCAGCTGGCCGCCGATGCGGATGGCCGGCGGGACCTGCGGATAGGCGCGCAGGCCGGGGATCACCGACAGCTTCTGGCGCAGGTCGGACATGATCACGTTGATCGAGGGCCGCTGGTTCTGCGGCTTCAGCCGCATGAAAATGCGGGCCTGGTTCTGCGTGGCGTTGATCGCACCGCCGCCGCCCATGCCGGACATGAAGGCGTCCACGTAGGGCTGCTGCGCCACGATCTCCGCGGCCGCCTTCTGGTGGCGGACCATCTCCTCGAACGAGATGTCCTGCGCGGCCTCGGTGAACACGAGCACGATGCCGGTGTCGTCCGTCGGGATGAAGCCCTGCGGCAGCACCTTGACCAGCACGCCGGTCAGCACCGCCATCAGGAACGCGATCGCCACGACCACACCGCGGTGGTGCAGGCTCACCTTGAGGGTCCGCTCGTAGAAGCCGCGGACCCGGTCAAACACCCGCTCGCTCCAGTCGTAGAGCTTGCCGTGCGCCGAGCCATCCGCCGGCGCTCCGTGGCCGTGCGGCTTCAGGAAGCGGCTGCAGAGCATCGGGGTCAGCGTCAGCGACACCACGCCCGAGACCAGGATCGCCGCCGTGATCGTCACCGCAAACTCGTGCAGCAGGCGGCCGAGGATGCCGCCCATGAACATCAGCGGGATGAACACCGCGACGAGCGACAGCGTCATCGAGAGGATGGTGAAACCGATCTCCCGCGAACCCTGGAACGCGGCCTCGCGCACCGGCAGGCCGGCCTCGATGTGCCGGACGATGTTCTCGAGCATCACGATCGCGTCATCCACCACGAAGCCCACGCAGAGCGTCAGCGCCAGGAGCGAGAGGTTGTCGAGCGAGTACCCGCAGAAATACATCACGATGAACGTGCCCAGGAGCGCCATCGGGATCGCGACGCTCGGGATCACCGTCGCCCACACCGAGCGCAGGAACACGAAGATCACGAGGATCACGAGGCAGATGGAGAGCATCAGCGTGAACTGCACGTCGTGCACCGAGTCGCGCACCGCCTCGGAGTTGTCGCGGAGCACGCTCAGCTTCACCGACTCGGGCATCTGCTGCATGAAGATCGGGAGCAGCGCGCGCACGCGGCCGACGACCTCGACGGTGTTCACGCCGGGCTGCTTCTGGACGGCGAGCACGATGGAGCGGGCCGGGTCGAGCCGGCCGGCGGCGTCGCGCTCGGCGTACCAGCTCGCGACGCGCGTGTCCTGCACGCTGTCGATCACCTGCGCCAGCTCGCCCAGGCGCACCGGGGCGCCGTTGCGGTAGGCCACGACGATGTTGGTGAACTCGTTCGCATTCGCCAGCTGCCCGCTCGCGAGGATCTGGACCGACTGCCGGTAGCCGTCGAGCAGGCCGGTCGGCTGGTTGACGTTGTGGGCGCTCAGCGCCGTCCGCACCTCGTCCAGCGTGATGCCGCGGCTCGCGAGCAGGCGCGGGTCGAGCCGCACCCGCAGGGCGTACTTCTGGGCGCCGTACACTTGGACCTGCGAGACGCCGTCCACGGTCGAGATGCGCTGCGCCAGCATCGTCTCGG
>CAYYGV010000010.1:0-52863 GCA_964471615.1 uncultured Opitutaceae bacterium | reverse complement strand
CGCGGTCTTCCTGGTGATGTATTTCTCCGAGAAGAACCGCGTCGAGGCCCGCGAGGTCGAGCACGCGCGCAAGGTCGCTGAGGACCAGCGGATCGAGCGCGAGCGCAAGGCCCAGATCGAGGCCAAGGCCCGCGCCGACGCCGAGAAGCGCGCCGCCGAGCGTGCCGCCGAGGAGGCCAAGAAGGAGGCCGAGAAGCTCGCCAAGTGGGAGGAGGAAGGTCGCAAGATCCAGGAGTCGACCGAGAAGTTCCTCGCCGAGGCCGACGCCAGCTCCAAGAAGGCCGCCGACCTCGAGATCCAGCTCAGCAGCCTCCGCGCGAACAAGGAGAAGCTCAACCGTGAGACCTTCGAACTCGCGAAGCAGGTCGAGCTGGGCAAGGTCAAGCGCCGCGCCGCCGAGATGGAAATCCAGCGCACCGTCGAGATGATCTCCCGCAAGGCCGGCGAAAGCGCCCTCGCCCGCCCGCCCGCCACCGCCCCCGCCCCGGCTTCCTAAGCCCCGGCCCAGCCCAACTTCCAAGGCCCGCGGACCTCGTCCGCGGGCCTTTGTTTTTCCCGCGATATTTTGTTTGCAGTGCCGCTTCCCACGGCATTTTCTCCGCCTTCCCTCAGCCGCATGCGGCCGGGAAAACAGGATCGGGGCGTAGCTTAGCCTGGTAGAGCGCTACGTTCGGGACGTAGAGGTCGTGAGTTCGAATCTCACCGCC
This sequence comes from uncultured Opitutaceae bacterium, assembly GCA_964471615.1. Lineage (GTDB taxonomy): Bacteria > Verrucomicrobiota > Verrucomicrobiia > Opitutales > Opitutaceae > Opi-474. The sequence continues at coordinate 52,156 of CAYYGV010000010.1, read as the reverse complement.
CCGACCATTCAGCTTCCGCGTCAGGTGGCGACGCCTGACGACGAAGAAAGCCTAAATGCGTCAGGCCCGACGATTGTAAGGCTTTCCTGTTGAGCTAGTGTGCGACCACACACGACCTTGAAATGTGTCCAGATTGCATGCGGTCTATGTGCAGTTCTCCCTCGGCCTCAGATCCAATTCATGAAGGCAAAGAATAAGGTCTCTAGGCTCCTTTCGCCCTTTGTGGTTATCGCGCTTGGCGCCTTGTACATCATCACAAGAAAAGGCTCCTCGGGCTATGGTGAGCCTGCAGTGGAGAGTCCGTGGGTTGCCGTTGTAGGAGTGTTTTGTTGTCTCCTCGGAGCATGGGCCTTCGTTCGTGGACTTCGGGAAATTAGGTCAGAGGAAAAAGAGCCTGATGCAAAAACCCGCGAGAGCTACCTAGCAGCAGCCGATCTCATCGACGCATTCATCGACAATCGCGTCGCAGAATGGGATTGGGATGACTTCACCTCGGTCAAGAAGAACGAGGCATTCCTAGAATCTGTCAGACAGCATTGTCTGAGCGTGTATGAGATCTATCCCAGTCATGAGCGGCAGCACTACTGCAGTCCTGAGGGCATTGCAGTTCTACGTGGCGTAGCCAAGGAGTTGAGGGAGCGAGCGGCCTAAATCAAAGGCGCTCGGGCTAATTCCGTCATGATCGCTCAAGCAATCGCTTGTGTTCCACGAGCGGCTTGGATTGCTCAAGGCGCATCGGATTGGCGCCCTGCGCCTCAGAACGTGTCGGTAGACGGGCGGGGCCGCTACGCCGCCGACCAGCGCTCGCGACAGGCCTCGTAGATGGCAGCGTCCCGGGCGTTCAGCTCCAGAATTCGCCGCCGGGTCGACTCGGACAATTCGTACCGCCAGGCCCGGCGCTCGGGGTTCACGTTCTCCCGCGGCACGTCCACCCGCGGCAGGCCGAATTGCTCGAAAAACCGCCCCATTGAGGCGTCGATCTCCTCCACCAGGCCGATGAAGGCGAAGTCCTCCGGTCGCTTCGTGCCCATGAACCGCGCCATCTCGTTTCGGACCAGTTCAATCTCCGCGTACTGCTCCACCGAGAGTTTCATCCGGTGCAGTTCGACGCAGACGGGATGACGCCAGTCCGGGTTCCGCAGCCGGTGATGATACGACGACACCACCCGCTCCACCGGATCGCGAACCCACGTGATCAGCGGAGCCCCGGGATACCGGTCGGCCACCACTTGGGCCACAAAATGCCCGTGGACGCAGGTCGCGTTGGCCGGGATGTCGTGCAGAACCCGGCCCTGGGCGTCCGTGATCTCCCAATAATGCTGCACAAAGCCCTCGCCAAACAACTGGGCCAGCATCAGCCGGAAGCTCACCCCCGCCGTCTTGGGGATATGGACGCTGATGATCACCGGAGTCCCTCCCTGCCGCCCAATGGGACGACGCAATCGCCCACCACACCGGCCCGTAAGGGCGGTTCTGGCGCCAATAGACCGCAATTGGCCGGCATGGAGGGGTGCATACGCCAAACTCGGCATTTCGGGCTGGTTATCGCGAGGATCCCACCTACCGGGTTTCCGGTAGACGACAGCCAGCGAACTCCAACCCGCTATCGGTCTGCCCCTCTTGGCGCGGCCTGGTACGGCCGAACGCATGGTCCCATTGGCCCTGACCTGGAACCCGCGTTGGGGACCACGCCTTCCACCTTGGCTCGGTCCAGCCCCACACTCCGTCTCGCCGGCTACTTCTCGCTGGTCGTGCCGGCGTTCAGGTTGGTCTTGCCCCAGAAGCGGTCGCGGCCCTCCGGAGATATGCCGTGGGTCACCTCGATCTTTAGGTGGCGCCGGAGGTACTCCTCCAGGGTGATCCACTCGTCGCCGTCCTTGATCTTCTTGGTCCAGGAACAGACGGTCTGGAACGAACCCTGCAGCTCGCGCAGTTTCGCCGTCGCGGACTCCAGGTCCCGCAGGGCCTGCTCCTTTTCCTCGGCGAGGCGCTTCGCGAGCTCGAGCGAGATCCGCAGCTGCGAGATGATCAGTGCGCCGCCCAGGAACCGACCAAAGATCATGAAGATCCTCCAGTACCGGTAGCTTTCGGAGGTGTAGTGGCTCCCGAACTGGTAGTCGATGTACACCCACAGCAGTCCTGCCACCAGCGCGGTCGTGATCCCGGCCCACCGGCCGCCGAACCACGCGGTCGCGACCACCGGCAGCAGGTAATAGGTGCTCAGCCCGAGCTCGTACCGGGTCAGGTGGTCGGACAAGGCCACGGCGCCAAGCAGGGCCAGGCCAAGGATGAATCCCGCGAGCTTCACGATGCCCGTGGCTATAAGCGGGCACGGCGCCAAGGCAAGGTCGTCCCGGACGCCCTCCCGGCCAGCCTAGACCACAAACGGGTTGTAGCGAAGTTCGTTGGCCACCGTCGTCAGGGGCCCGTGCCCCGGGGCGATCACGGTTTCCGGCGGCACCGCCTGCAGCACGCGGCGCAGGTTCTCGGCCAATTGCCGATTGCAGAAATAGCCGCGTCCGACCGAGCCCGCGAACACGAGGTCCCCCGACACCAGCAATGGCGCGCCCTTCGGCACCGAGGGCATGGTCACGAGGTAGCAGTTGTGGGCGGAGGCGTGGCCGGGCGTGCTGAACGCGGTGACCTCGAAATCTCCGAAGCGCAGGCGCTGGCCCTCGGCCATGGGCTGGCCGCACGGGCTCTTGGCGCCGGAGGGACAATAGGCCTTCGCCACCCCGAAGCGGGCGACGACATCGCAAAGCCCGCCGCTGTGCTCCGCCTCCACATGGGTCACGAATACGGCATCGACCTTGCGGATCGACTTGGGCCAGACGGTGTCGAGCGCGACGATATCGGGTCCGGTGTCGAACAGGATGCCGCGGTCGGCGGCGCAATCGGCCACGAGATAGGCGTTCGCGAAGCCGATCCCGTGCGGCATCCGGAGCGGGAACACGCAGAACGGCAGCGCGGCCGTCTTCGGCAGCGGGTACTGCCCGCAACCCAGCGCGCACAGGCCGACCTCGTTCAGGTGGAGCGCGCCGGCCAGCCGCCGCAGTTCGTCGGCCGAGAGGTCGGGGCGATAGTCGATCGCGTCGAGAATCTTCGCCGGCGCCACGCCGCTGCGCTGGCCGAGCTCCGTTTCGCCCAGACCCGCCTGGCGCATCGCCTTCTCCAGCACGTCGCCCAATTCGTCTTCGAGTGGTACGACAGCGTTCACCATGGCGCCGCGACGCTAGGCGCCACCTCGGCGCGGTGCAAAATGTTTTTGGCTTTTGTCCCGCAACTCCCACCGTCGGGACATATGGCCACGGACCAAAAAGAGATTCTCGACATCTTCACCCGCACCCGGGCCCTGCTCCAGGGTCACTTCGTGCTGCGCTCGGGGCTCCACAGCGGCCACTACTTCCAGTGCGCGCAGGTCTGCCAGCACATGGACGCCGTCGAGCGCCTCGCCGAGTTGCTGGTCGCCAAGCTGAAGGCCCACTCCTTCCAGACGGTGCTCGCACCGGCCATGGGCGGACTGGTGATCGGCCAGGAGGTGGCCCGCCAGGCCAAGGTCCGGTACATCTTCGCCGAGAAGGAGAACAACGTCCTGGTGATGCGCCGCGGCTTCACCTTCGCCCCGGGCGAGAAGGTCCTGATCGTCGAGGACGTCGTGACCCGCGGCGGCCGCGTGATCGAGTGCATCGACCTCGTGCGGAAGGCCGGCGCCGTGCCGGTCGCGATCGCGATGCTGGTCGACCGCAGCGCCGGCCAGGCCCGGTTCGACATCCCCGCGGTCTCCCTCCTCGAGCTCAGCTTCCCGACCTATCCTGCCGACGCGGTGCCTGACTGGCTCGCGAAAATCCCGGTGCAGAAGCCGGGGAGTTGAGGGCTGCGGGACTGGCTGTGGTCCGGCGCGAGGTCTTTCAGAGCGCAGCGGAGCACAAAGTGAAATGGGCAGCTGGCTTTGGCGCTATCCAACTGGATCCTTCGCTGCGCTCAGGATGACACCTTGGAGCGCGGACGGAATCTAAGGGTGCTCCGCCGAGCCGGAGTCCATTGACTGGAATCCGGCTCGGCAGGACAGCCAGCCTACTTCACCTCAATGCGGGCGACGCGGAGCGAGCCGCGGTAGTAGACGTACAGGAGATGCCGGCCTTCGCGGAGCGATTCGCGCGCCGCGGCGAGGTCCGAGACGAATTCGCGGTCGATCTGGACGATCAGGAATTCCGGGGCCAGCACGTCGGCGTAGGGCGATTCCTGGTCGACGTTGGTGACCACCAGGCCGTCATAGCGCGCCGGGATCCGGAGGCGCGCCCGCAGCTCATCCGTGAGCGGCACCGCATCCACCCCGGGCAAGAGCTCGTTCGGGCGGTCTTCCTTCTTAGCCAGCGTGGCCTCAAGCGTGAGGCGCTGGCCGTCGCGCGAGACCGTGAGCTTCACCTTCGAGCCCGGCGCGGTTCCGGCGATCGCGAGCTGCAGTTCCTCCCACGAGCTCACGGCCTTGTCGTTGAGCGCGAGGACGACGTCGCCCCGCTCCAGCTTCGCCCGCTTGGCCGGCGAGTCCGGCGAGACATCCGTGATCATCGCGCCGTGGGTGCCCGCCGGGAGCTTGAGCGACTCGGCGTCCTCCGGCGAAACCGTCTGCGCGTTCACGCCCAGGTAGCCGCGCGTCACAGTGCCCGTGGCGATCAGGCTCTGCATGATCGTCGAGGCGAGGTTGACCGGGATGGCGAAGCCGAGGCCGATGCTGCCCCGCGATGTGGAAATGATCGCACTGTTGATGCCCACCAGGCGGCCCTTGGCGTCGACCAGCGCGCCGCCGGAGTTGCCCATGTTGATCGCGGCGTCGGTCTGGATGAAACTCTCGTAGCCGCCCTCGAGCAGGCCCAGTTGGCTGCGGCCCTTGGCCGAGACGATGCCCATCGTCACCGTCTGGCCGACGCCGAGCGGATTGCCCACGGCGAACACCACGTCGCCGACCCGGAGCTTGTCGCTGTCCGCGAGGGTTAGGAAAGGCAGGTTCTTGGCCTCGATCTTGATCACCGCGATGTCCGTCTTGGGATCGGTGCCGATGACCTTGGCGATGAACTCGCGGTCATCCGGAAGGCCGACCTTCAGCTCGTCGGCGCCCTCGACGACGTGGTTGTTGGTAAGGATGTAGCCGTCGGACGAGATGATGCAGCCCGAGCCCAGGCCCTCTTCCTTGCGCTCGCGTTCCTGATCCGGGACGTTGCCGAAGAACTGACGGAGCAACGGGTTGGCGCTCACGCGTTCACGGATGATCTTCTTGGAGTAAACGGAAACGACGGCCTTCTGGACGGGTTCCAGGACGTCGGCGTAGCTGGCGACCATGGGACCCTTGCCCTCGGTGACCGGGGAATTGTCGACCCGGACGTCGACCTTCTTGGCGGGGGCGGCCTCCTTGGCGACGACGCCGATAGCGGCGCAGGCCAAGAGGGAAGCGAAGACGAGGAAACTGGAGGATAACTTCGATTTCATGGAGTAGCGGAGGGACCGAACGCTAGGGCGAAATGTTCCCTATGCAACTGCGGCTGGAGGCGTGCAAACGCCAGGTAACAGGTACCAGGTGCCCAAGTATCAGGGTGGGATGCCGGAATCCACTCGAGGCAGGAGAGGCGTTTCCGGAGTCAGCGGACCGCCTTGGCGTACTCCAGACGCACGCACTCCACCCTGTTACTTGGCCACCTGCCCCTTGTTACCTGCGCGCCACGCGCGCCCCTGAACTAGAATCCCTTGATGCGGAACAGGCCGGTGACGCTCTCGTTGCCGTTGATGCGGATGATCGCCTCGCCCAGGAGCTTTGCGATGCTCAGGACCTGGATCGGGAGGCCGCGGGTGTCGATCGGGGTGGAATTGGTCGTGATCAGCTCGTCGATCAGGCCGGACTTGAGGCGCTCAACCGCGACATCGTTGAGGATGCAGTGGCTGACGGCGGCCTTCACGCTCACGGCCCCGTTGTCGCGGAGGATCTTCGCCGCGGCGGTCAGGGTACCGGCGGTCTCGGTGATGTCGTCCACCAGCAGCACGTCGCAGCCGGCGACCTCGCCGACGACGTTCATCGCCTCGACGGTCGTGGCGCTCTTGCGCTTCTTGGCGACGAGCGCGAGGGCCGCGCCCATCGTGTCGGCGTAGGCCGAGGCCATCTTCATGCCGCCGACATCGGGTGAGCAGACGACGAGCTGGCGGTCGCGCTTCTGCTTGGCGAGGTACTCGAAGAACACCGGCGAGGCGAAGAGGTGGTCGACCGGGATGTCGAAGAAGCCCTGGATCTGCTGGCTGTGCAGGTCCATCGTGAGGATGCGCGTGGCGCCGGCCGCGACCAGCAGGTTGGCCACGAGCTTCGCGGTGATCGGCACGCGGGGCTGGTCCTTGCGGTCCTGGCGCGCGTAGCCGTAGAACGGCAGCACCGCCGTGATGCGCTGCGCCGACGCGCGCCGGGCGGCGTCGATCATGATCAGCAGCTCCATCAGGTGATGGTTGGTCGGCGGGCACGTCGACTGGATGATGTAGACGTCCTGCCCGCGGATGTTCTCGTTGATCTTCACGAACGACTCGCCGTCCGGGAAGGCGGTCACGGTGGCCTCGCCCAGCGGATTGCCGATCGAGGCGCAAATTTCCTCCGCGAGCGCGCGGTTGGAGTTACCCGAGAAGATCTTGAGCCGCGTGTGACCAGTCATGCGCGGCACCCTGTAGCCGAACGGTCACCGGCGGAAGTCTTTTTTATCCTTTTCCCGCCAATTTCTCGAGCTCGTCGACCCGCTTGAACAGATCCGGCAGTCGCCGGTGCAGGACCTCGAGGCGCTGGCTGAGCATGTAGGACATCGCCGGCGAGCCGTTGACGTAGGTGCCGGGCTCGACGTTGAAGGTCACGGCCGACTGTCCGCCGATCTTGGCGCCCTTGCCCACCGAGATGTGCCCGCCGATGCCGGCCTGCCCGCCGAGGACGGCGTAGTCGCCGATCGTCACGCTGCCCGAGATGCCCACCTGGGCGCAGAGGATGACGTGCTTGCCGATGGTGACGTTGTGGGCGACCTGGACCAGGTTATCGATCTTGGTCCCTTCGCCCACGACGGTCCGGCTGAACCGCGCCCGGTCGAGGGTGGAATTGGCGCCGATCTCGACGTCGTCCTCGATCTGCACGATGCCGACCTGCGGCACCTTCTCGTGCCGGCCCTTCACGAACTCATAGCCAAAACCGTCGGCCCCCACGATGACGCCGGGCTGGAGCCGCACCCGATGTCCGAGCACGCACTCGGCGGCGAGGACGACGCCGGGCATCAGCCAGCAGTCGTTCCCGGTCCGGGCGCCGCGGCCGACGTAAACCTGACCCTGGAGATGGGAGCGCTCACCGACGACGGCGTCGGCCTCGACCACGCAGAGGGGGCCCACCGTGGCGGAGGCGGCGACCTTGGCCGTGGGATCGACGAAGGCGGTCGGATGGATGCCCGGGGAGGGCTTGGGCCAGAGCAACTGCTCGATCCGGGTGCAGATCCGGGCAAGGGCGACGGAAGGATTGTCGACGAGGAGGAACTGCTGGTTGGGCTGCGGCGCACCGTCGTAGTCGAGCGGGAGCAGCACGACGGAAGCGCGGGTGGCGGCGGCCTCGGCGCGGTACTTCGGATTACCGAGGAAGGACAAGTCGCCCGGGCCGGCGGCGCCCAGGGACGCGATGCCGTGCACGACATCGGTGGTCGCTCCCCTCACCTGCTTGGGCTGGACAATGGCGGCGATTTCCTCCGGCCGGAACGAGACCTGCATGGGCGAGAGCGTGGGATTTTTGGCGAAGGGTGCAACGCCTCAAAATGGGAGGGCCGGACGAACGCTGAACGTCGAACGCCGGACGTCCAACGCCGAAGGTATGGCCGGATTCGGGCGAACATCGGACATCGAACACCGGACGCCGAACGTCGAAGCGGGACGGACTGCCGGAGGAAACGCTCAACGTTTGACGCTCAACGCTCGACGTTCAGGGGCCTCGGCCCGCCCGGAAATTGAACGTCAAATGTTGAGCGTTGAACGTTGAGCGTTGCTCGAATCCGCCTCCTTCGGCGTCGGGCGTCCGGCGTCCGGCGTTCGACGTTCGTCCCGGTATTTCAAAAAAAAGGCCCCGGCCTTTCGGGCCGGGGCCAAATCTGGAAACCGAATTCAGCCGGTTACGGCTTCTTCACGCCGGGGAGCGTGATCTTCGGCGAGTCGGAGCTCGTGTCAGCCGGAGCCGGGGCGGCGGCGGCGGGCGCGGGAGCGGCAACCGTGGCCGGACGGCCCTTGTTGATCTCGGTCAGCACCTCGTCGGTGATATCGTAGCTCGCGTCGACGTAGACGATATTCGAGACGCCGAGGAGGCTCGGGCCCGACTTGTCGATGAGGAGGGTGGCCCCCTTCTTCTTCGCGACATCCACGGCGATCTTGCTGATCTCCTCGATCATGAGGGCCTGGAAATTCTTGATGCGCTGCTGGAGCGAATTGCGGGTGTTCTGCTGGAAGCTCTGGACCTCACCCTGCTTGCGGCGGATGTCCTCCATGACCTTCTGCGCCTCGGCCGTGGCCTTGGCCTTCGCCTCGGCGGTGGCCGCCGGGTTGTTCACCTGGTCGGCGAGCTCCTTGTACTTCTCGACCATCGTGTTGCCTTCCTTGTTGAGGCGGTCGAGTTCCTCCTGCGCCTTGGCCTCATCGCCGCGGAGCTTGTTGTTCTGCTCCTCGGTCTTGTAGTGGGTGTCGTACAGCTTGGCCATGTCGACAACCAGGATCTTCGGGGCAGGCTGTGCCTGGGCCACCAGCGCAGCAGCGCCGAAAGCCGTCAGGGCAAACAGGGATTGGATCGTTTTTTTCATGGATAGGTAAAGAGACGGGAAAAGGTCAGCTAAGAAGAATCAATACCGGGTGCCAAAGGAAAAATTAAACTGGTTGCCCTTCTTGGCTTGGCTGTTGCCGCTCAACGGGATGCCAAAGTCGAGGCTGAGCGGGGAGCCCGCCACGAAGAGGCGCAGGCCGATGCCGAAGTTGTCGTGAATCTCCTTCGGTGAGAAATCGTACGCGCCGGCGTTCACGAAGCCCGCGTCGTAGAAGAGCGCGAAACGGATCGGGCTCACGATGTCCATCGTGTACTCCGCGCTGAAGAAGCCGTAGGTCTTGCCGCCGATCGGCTCGCCGAACTGGTCGCGCGGGCTCACGAGGTGGTACTCGAAGCCGCGGAGATCCGTCGGACCGCCGAGGTAGTACTTGTTGTAGTACGCGACCTGCTTGCTGTCGCCGTAGTTCTGGATGACGCCGCCGCGCGCGATGAGGCTCAGCACCTGCGTCTGCGCGTCGAACACCGGGAAGAACTGCGAGCCCTTCACCTCCACGCGGTAGAAGTTGTCGTCGCCGCCGAACGGACCGCCGGCGAGCTCGGTGATCACGTTGACGTAGTTGCCGGTGGTCGTGTTGATGATCTTGTCGCGCGTGTCGCGCAGCACCGAGAAGCCGACCTTCGAGACGTGGTTGCTGCCGGCCAGCGAGCTGATGACCGACGAGGCGTTCGCCGAGACGTCGCGGATCGTGATGACCTGGTAGGTGTACGAGAGCCGGCCCTCGACGAGTTCGAAGAGGCGCTTGCGGGCGTACACCTCGAAGCCGGCGATCAGCTCGGAGTAGTACGTCGAGGTGTACTCCGCCGTCTGCCGGAAGATATTGAAGCCCATCGCGAGCTGACGCTGGAAGACCCACGGCTCCTCGAACGAGAGCAGCAGGTCGCTCGACACCGAGCCGACCTGCAGGCGGAGCTTGAACTTCTGGCCGTCACCCTGGAACAGCGAGCGGCGGTTGAAGAGGTCGAAGTTGGACTGCGAGACTTCCGCGAACACCGTCGCGCGCTCCAGCGAGCTGAAGCCCGCGCCGAAGGTCAGGTTGCCCGTGCGTCCCTCCTTCACCGCGATGCGCATGTTGCGGCGGCCGGGGATGTTCGTCTCCTGCGGGCTGATGCTCACGTCCTCGAAGAAGCGCGTGTTCTCGAGCTTCAGCTTCGAAATCTTCATGCGGATCGTGCTGAACACGTCGCCCGGGCCCAGCGTCAGCTCGCGCAGGATCACCGTGCTCTTGGTCTTCGTGTTGCCCTGGATCACGATCGACTCGACGTTGTACTTGGCGCTCTCGTTCACGTCGTAAACGAGGTCGATGTCGCCCGTCGTGATGTTCGCCTTGCGGGTCAGGTGGACCTGCGTCTCGAGATAGCCGTCGCGGCCGTAGAACTCCTCGATGCGCTCCTTGTCCTTGTCGATCTTGGACGGGACGAAAATCATGCCGCTCTTCTGCTTCAGCACGCGCTTCAGCAGCGCCTCGGGGTGGAGCTTGCTGCCGGTGACGCGAATCTCGCCAATCCGGTAGCGCCGGCCTTCCACGACGGTGATCGTGATCACGAGGCGGTTCTTCTTCGGGTAGGTGAAGATCACCTTGTTCTGCGGAATTTCGACGTCGAGGTAGCCCTGCTCGCGGTAGTAGTCGCGGAGCTTGTCGAGGTCGTCTTCAAACTGGTCGTCCTTGAACCGGCCGGTGTCGGTCAGCCACGAGAACCAGTTCCACTTCTTGGTCTCCATCTGGCTGATCAGCCGCTTCGGCTTGATGTTCTTGTTGCCGACGAAGCGGACCTCCGCGATCCGGACCTTGTTGCCTTCCTTGATCTTGAAAATGACGGTGCCGAAGCTCGTGGCGCGGTCGCGCTGGATCGTGTAATTGACCGACACCTGGTTGTACCCGGACTTCTGGTAGTACTCGCGGATCTTCTCGGCGTCCTCCTTCACCTGGCGTTCGTCGAGCGCGGTGTTGGGCTTGGTCTTGACCTCTTTCTCGAGGCGGCGGGACTTCACCTGCTTGTTGCCCTCGTACTTCACCGCCAGCACGCGGAACTTGGGGGTGACCTCCACCACGAGATTGAAGACGTGATCGTTCACGGCCTCCTGCTTGACCTCGATGAACTCGAACAGGCCGGTCTTGTAGAGCGCACGGATGTCGCGGTCGACCATGCTGCCGTCGTATTCGCCACCCTCGCGCAGCTGCATGTTGGCGCGGACGACCTGCTCGTTAACGATCGCAGTACCAATGAACTTAACGGCGATCGTACCGACCCTGTAGACTACCGGCGCCTGGGCCCCGGAAGCGGCGCCCGTATCCTGCGCCCAGACCGAAGTGACACCCGCCGCAAAGAGGAGAAGGAATGCAAAAAAGGGACCGGCGACCCGTTGCAACGGGTTACTGAGTAAAGTTTTCAAAGCGGGTGATATCTCGAAGGAAAGTAAGCTTCAGTTCTCCTACCGGGCCGTTTCGTTGCTTGGCAACGATTAACTCCGCCGAGTCGGCGGCTACCTGGAACTTCTCGTCGGCATCTTTGGGTCGGGCTAGCATCAGGACTACGTCGGCATCCTGCTCGATGGAGCCGGATTCCCGCAAATCCGAGAGCCGGGGGGTGCGGTTGTCCTTTTCTGACGAGCGGTTGAGCTGACTTAATACAAGGACCGGGACGTTGAGTTCCTTCGCCAGCGCCTTTAACCCGCGCGAGGCTTCCGCCACCTGTTGCTCGCGGGGCACCCGGGGATCCGACGGGCTCAGCAACTGGAGGTAGTCCACCACGATGAATCCCAGCTTGTGCCGGGCATGGACGCGGCGGGCCTTGGCCCGCAACTCCATGATGGTCAGATGGCTGGAGTCATCGATGAAGATCGGTGACTTGGAGAACTCGTCCGCCGCCTTGATCAGTTCCTGCTGCTCCGAGCCGTTCTTGGACAGGAGGCCGTCGCGCAGGAGCTTCATGTTCACCCGCGCCCGGGCGCAGAGCATGCGCAGCGCCAGCTGGGGCGAGCTCATTTCGAGCGAGAAGATCAGGGTCGAGGCTGCCTCCCCGCCCCGCCGCGGCATGGCCGCCGCCTCTGCGATGTTCAGGGCCAGCGAGGTCTTGCCCATCGAGGGACGGGCCGCGAGGACGATCATTTCCGCCTTTTGGAAGCCGAAGGTCAGCGCATCCAAGTCGCGGAATCCCGACGGTACACCCGTCAACTCGCCCTTCTTCATCATCATTTTCGTGATGACGTTCATCGCCTCGTGCGTCGGGTCCTTCATCGGCTTCGCGCCGTCCGTCACGCGGTCCTGTGTGACCTTGAAGATGTCCTGCTCGACCTTGTCGATGAACTCCTCGAGTCCGCCCTGGTAGTTGTAGCAGTTCTCCACCGCGCCGGTCGCGACCTTGATCAGCTCGCGCAGCAGGTACAGTTCGCGCACCCGGTCGATGAAGTACTGCGCCTGCGCCGTCGTCGGGATGCGCCCGCTGATCTGCGTCAGGTACGCGAAGCCGCCGATGCTCTCGAGCTGCTTGGTGGTCTTCAGCTCCTCGGCCAGCACCGCGATGTCGACCGGCGGGCTCTTCTGGTAGAGCTCGACCAGCTTCTCGTAGATCAGGCGGTTCGCCGGCGCATAGAACGCCACGGCCGGCAGCTTCGACTCGAGGCAGCGCGCAATCGTGTCGGAGCCGTCGAGCAGGCAGCACGACAGCAGGTATTCCTCCGCCTCAATGCTGTGCGGCGGCGTGCGGCCAAGCGCAGCCACGGACGAGTCCGAGCGTCGGGGGGCGGTGACGGTTTCTTCAGCCATGGCAGTCGGAGCAGTCAGACGAGGACCGGGCGTCGCAGCAATGCCGCCTTTTGAACAAGATACTCACCGGGAAAGACCGGGACGAACGCCGAACGTCGGACGTCGAACGCCGAACTTCGAAGGGCAGGATCCCGACCGAACACCGAACATCGGACATCGAACTTCGAACTTCGATGGGGATTTCAGCGTTTGGGTTCATTGGGGAATTGGTTCGGCGGTGATCTGTGCGATTTGGGATTCAACATTCTCGGTTTGCCACCCGCCCACCCTTCGCGGCGAAGCCGCCGCACTCTCCTTCGGCGTTCGATGTTCGGCGTTCGATGTTCGATGTTCGGCTTCCTGCATCCCCGCCTCCGCCTCTTTCTCAGGGCAAGAAAAGCCGATGACTGATCGCTGAATGCTGATGGCTTTCCTTCGGGTTAGTTTCGTCCGCCTCCTGAAACACAAAAGCCGCGCCCAGCGGACGCGGCTTTCGTGGGGGAAGCGGGCTTCCCGCCGGAGAGTTACTTCTTCTCCTTGTGCTCCTTGGCCTCGACCTCGCCGGCGGCGGGGATGATCGGGTTCTCGGAGACGACGTCGAAGTTGAGCTCGACGGAGACCTCGGGGTGGAGCTTCACCTTGACGGTGTGCTGGCCGAGCGACTTGACCGGCGTGTGGAGGTGGATGCGGCGCTTGTCGACCGTGAGGCCGGAGGCGACCAGCTTGTCGTGGATGTCGGCGGCCGTGATGGCGCCGAACATCTTGCCGCCCTCGCCGGTCTTGACGGCGAACGCGAGCGACGTGGCGCCGAGCTTCTTGGCGAGCTCCTGCGCGCCGGACAGCTCCTCGGCCTCGCGGACCGCGCGGCGCTTCTTGAGCGCGTCGACCTGCTTGCGGTTCGCGTTGGTCAACGGCACCGCGATGCCGCGGGGCAGGAGGTAATTGCGCGCATAACCGGCGCGGACTTTGACTTGGTCGCCTTCGCCGCCGAGGCCATCGACGGGCTTGACCAGGAGGATTTCACTGTGGGCCATGGGAATTCAGGTGTTAAGGTTTAGGTTTTAGAATCGTCGTCGGCGAACGCATCAGCGCTGCCGCTGCTCAGAACGGCACATCCTCATCGAGGTTCTCCTGAGCCGCCGGCTTGGCGCCGCCCCGGGACGGGGGCGAATGCCGCTCGGGCGTGGTCTGGTCGATGCCCTCGGACGAGGACCCGGCGCCACCACCACCGCCGCCGCTGCCACCGCTGCCGCGGGTGGAGAGGAACTGAACGTTGTCGAGGACGACCTTCAGCTTGCTGCGCTTCTGGCCGCTCGTCTTGTCCTCCCACTGGTCGAGCTTCAGGCGACCCTCGACCATCGCGAGGCTGCCCTTCGAAAGGTACTTCGACACGAGCTCGCCCTGCTTACCCCAGGCCTCGATGTCCACGAACGTCGTCTCGTCGCGCGTCGCGCCGGACTCGTCCTTGAACTGGCGGTTGACCGCAATGCCGAACTGGCAGATGGCCGTGCCCTTCGGCGTCACCCGGAGCTCCGGGTCGCGCGTCAGGTTGCCGATGAGGAAGACTTTGTTGAGGTAGGCCATGGGGGAGGCGCAACCGTCCGGGCCGCTCAGCGGCTCTGGACGAACGTGCGGTAGACGCTGTGGTTGAGGCGGAGGCGCTCCTTCAGGTGCGTCGGGCCGTCGGTCGGGGCCGAGAAGTCCACGTGGACGTACGTGCCGCCGGTGAGCTTCTTGTCCGTCACGCGGGCGAAGTCCTTCTTGCCGATGTTCTCGACAGCGGTGACCTCGCCGTGCACGGCGGCGATTTCCTTCTTCAGGCCCTCGATGATCTGTTCGATGGAGTCAGCGGTGCCGCGATTATCGAGGATGAAGGTCGCGCGGTAGTTGCGTTTGGAGGGATTCATTTTGGGTCTCTGCGATTAAGTTGGTTCATGGCGGCCTCGACGCCGCGGGAGAGCAGCAGGTCGAGTCCGGAAACGTGGGTTTCGAGATTCTTGGTGAGAAAGGTGTGTTGTTCGGGTGTGAATTTTCCGAGGACGAAGTCCTTGAGGTCCATCTGCGCCGGCTCCTTCGGGCCGATCCCCAGGCGATAGCGGACAAAGCCGTCGCCAAGGTGCTCGAGCAGGCTGGCCACGCCATTGTGCCCGCCGGCGCTGCCGGCGACGGACACCTTGACGAGACCGAGGTCGATCGTGAGGTCGTCGTAGACCGCCACGATGGAACCGAGCGGCACCTTGTAGTACCGCGCCAGCGCCCCGACCGCCGTGCCGCTGCCGTTCATGTAGGTGAGCGGCTTCGCGAAATAGCACGTGCGTCCCGGCGCCGCGTCCCAGCGGGCGACCTCCGCCTCAAACTGCGGCTGCGTTTTCCACGACAGGCCGAGTTTCCGGGCAAAGGCTTCGACTACGACCCAGCCCAGGTTGTGCCGGGTGGTTTCGTATTCGCGGCCCGGATTGCCGAGACCGGCAACGAGCGTGATGGACATGACTACAAAGAACAATCGTCACCACCCGCCGCGGTCAAGCGGCGGGCGGGACGGAAAACCTTACTTCTTGGCGGGAGCAGCCGGCTTCGCGGCGGCGGCGCCAGCCGCGGGCTTCGCGCCAGCGGCCGGAGCGGCGGCACCAGCAGCGGGCTTGGCACCCGCGGCCGGAGCGGCGGCACCGGCGGCGCCAGCCGCAGGAGCGGCGGCACCAGCGGCGGCAGCGGCAGCGGCACCCTCGGCCGGGACGGCGGCAGCGCCCTCGACCGGAGCGGCGGCGACCACTTCCTGGACGACCTCGGCCACCGGCTCGACGCACGAGACGACGGGCTGGCCCTTGCCATCGAGGAACTCGACCCCGGCGATCGGCTTCATGCCGGCGACCTTGATGGTCTCACCGACCTTCAGCTCCGTGACGTCCACCGCGATGAACTCGGGCAGATCCTTCGGCAGGCAGCGGATGCGGACCGTGTGGGCGTTGATTTCCAACACACCACTCTGGTTCTTCACGCCATACGATTCGCCGGTGACCTGGACGGGCACGCGAATCTCAAATTTCTCATCGGCCTTCACCTCCTGGAAGTCGATGTGCAGGTAGCGGTCCGTCATCGGATCGCGCTGCACTTCCTGGAGGAAGGACAGGGCCTTCAGCGGCTTGTCGGCGCGCTCGAGCTCGACCAGCACCGCACGGCCGGCGACGGCCTTGAGCAGGCGGGTGAACTCCGCACCTTCCACCGAGAGGGACTCCGGATTGGTGTGCTTCCCGTAAAGAATCGCGGGAATGCAGTTCGTTTTGCGCAGGCGGCGCGAGGCACTACGGCCGGTCTGCGCACGCGTGGCGACGTTGAGTTTGAACTGTTGTTTCATGGTTTTCGTTCCCCCTGTCTCCCCGGAATTGAGGGCAGGCGTAGTGGAAAAGAGGGTCAGGTGATAGGTCGCACCGCCCTGAAAGCAACCAAAACTTTGGCACCCCGCCGCAAATTCTGCCCGCCCTTCATCTTCCACCACTTCCCACCCACCAACTGCGCCACTTTGCCCCACCCTTTCCATGGCCGAACCGGGCGAACATCGGACATCGAACATCGAACGCCCAACGTCGAACCAGGAAGGCCTCCACCCCCGCCTTCTCAATTGTACGTCGAGCGTTAAACGTCGAACGTTGAGCGTTGCCCCGAGCCCTTCGATGTCCGGCGTCCGATGTTCGATGTTCCCCTCCGGCGTCCGCCCCTTCGGCGTCCGATGTTCGGCGTCCGATGTTCGATGTCCGATGTTCGATGTTCGTCTTCTTTCCCCCCGAATTGACGTCTCCCCATCCGATCCGCCATCCACAACCATGCGCCGCGGGCTTCTCGTCTATAATCCGGCCGCCGGTTCCAGCCGGCAATCCCGCCAGCTCCCGCGCCTGATCGAGATTCTCCGCCAGGGTGGCATCGCCACCGAACCCGCCGCAACCAACCACGCCGGCCACGCCACCGAGCTGGCCCGCGACGCCGCCCGCGAGGGTTCGGCTGACGTTGTGTTTGCCTACGGTGGCGACGGCACCGTGCGCGAGGTTGCGACCGGGCTGCTGGGTTCCTCGGTCGCCTTGGGTGTGATTCCCGGCGGCACCACCAACGTCGTCCGCATCGCCCTGGGGCTCCCCGCGAAGCCCGAGGCCGCCGCCGCGCGCCTGTGCCAGCTGCCGGTCCGCCCCATCGATGTCGGGCTGTGCAACGGCCGCCCGTTCCTGATGCAGGCGTCGGTCGGCTCCGCCGCGCACATCATGGCCCACATCCAGGGTTCGTGGCTCAAGGCCCTACTCGGCCGCGCCGGCGTCGTTGCCGCGGGACTCCCCGCCTGGCTCGGGTACGGCTTCCCGGAGATCACCGTCGAGGTCGACGGCAAGCCGGTTCGCGCGTTCGGAATCACCGCGTGCAACATCTCCGAGATCGCCGGGCCCTACCGCATCGTGCCCGAGGGGCGCCACGACGACCGGCAGCTCGAGCTCGCGCTGTTTCACGGCCGCGGCCGTCGCGCCGAGACGAGCTTCACGCTGGATCTCTACCGGAAGCGCCACACCCGCCGCGCCGACTTCGCGGTTCGTCCCATGTCCGTCGCCCGCATCCTCGGTCCCGCCGGCATCGCGCTCCAGATCGACGGCGATGCCATCCCGGCGGAGCTGCCCGTCGAGATCCGCCTCGCCCCGCAACGCCTCCAGGTCCTCGCCGACCCCAACGCGCCCGGTTTCACCCGCTAATCCTCGCCGTAGCCCTACGCCACCGCGTCGCGGACGGCCGGACCGAGGCAACGACTTTTCGACGGTCAGGTCGGGGCCCAGCCACGATAGCGCCGCGCGAAGGTTGACCCCCGCGAACAACCTGCCGACAGATTCAGTGCCATCATGAACCCGCGACGCATCCGGCTGGCCGGCATCCTCACCCTCGCCGCGGGATTGATCGCGGCCGTGGTGATCTACGCGCTGGCCGAGCCGGAGGAGAATCGCCTGCTGCTCGGCGTCAATGTCCGGACCAACCGCGACACGCTCGACCTCCAGAAGATGGGCGGAAAGAGCTACGTCGTCTTCCACGATTTCTCCCAGTGGTTCGCCGCGCGCTGGCAAGGCGAGCAGCTGGCCTACACCGTCGCCTTCCTCGCCTTCGCCACGTTCGTCGTCTCCCGCTGGCTCGCGAATTTCCTCAGCCTCCCGCCGGCGTCGGCGGAGCCCGACGCTCGTTGAGCGTCGAGCGTTGAAAGTTGAACGTTGAGCGTTGAAGGCCCGGTCCAAGCCACCGGCCACCGCCGCCAAGAAAAGCTGATCGCTGAAAGCTGACCGCTGAAAGCCTCAATATACCGCTTGCAGTATATTCTCTCTACGGTATATTGAGACCATGGACATCGTTCAGATCTACGAATGCCTGTGCGACCGGACCCGCCTGCGCATCCTGCATCTCCTGGCCCAGGGTCCGCTGTGTGTCTGTCATTTCCAGTCGGTGCTCCGCGAGCCGCAGGTGAAGATCTCCAAGCACCTCGCCTACCTAAAGGCCCGCGACATGGTGGAGGTCGAGCGGCGCGGCACCTGGATGGTCTACTCGCTGCCCGCCAAGACGCCGCCGGAGCTCAGCGCGAACCTCGCCTGCCTCCAGGACTGCGTGCGCGAGGTCCCCGAGTTTCGCGGCGATCTCGCCCGGCTCCGCAAGCTCGCCCCAAAGATCGAACCCTGCGCCTGCGCCAAATCATGACCGCCGCCGCCAAGCCCACCGTCCTCATCCTCTGCACCGGCAACTCCTGCCGGAGTCATCTCGCCGAGGGCATCCTGCACGCCGCCGCCGGCGACTTCCTCCACGTCGTCAGCGCCGGTTCCAAGCCCGCCGGCTACGTGCACCCGCTCGCCATCAAGGTCATGGCCGAGATCGGCCTCGATATCTCGCATCACACCTCGAAGCACCTGAGTGAGTTCACCTCCCAGCCGGTCGAGACCGTGATCACCGTCTGCGGCCACGCCGACCAGGCCTGCCCCGTCTTTCCCGGCCAGCTCAACCGTCACCACTGGCCGTTCGAGGACCCCGCCCACGCCCCCGGCACCGACGAGGAGAAGCTCGCCGTGTTCCGCCGGGTGCGGGACGAAATCCGCCGGACGTTCACGGCCTACGCCGACGGCCGCCGCGACCAACTCAAGTCCCAGGAGCGCCCATGAAAAACAGCATCGCCAAGGGTCTGTCGTTCGTCGACCGCTACCTCACGCTGTGGATCTTCGCCGCGATGGCCACTGGCGTCGCGCTCGGGCACTTCGTGCTGCGTGACCCCGCCAAGTTCTTCGCGCCGTTCACGGTCGGCACCACCAATCTCCCGATCGCCGTCGGCCTCATCCTGTTGATGTATCCCCCGCTCGCGAAGGTCCGCTACCGCGAGCTGCCGAAGGTCTTCGCCGACACGCGCGTGCTCGGCCTCTCGCTCGTGCAGAACTGGCTCGTCGGCCCCGCGCTGATGTTCCTGCTGGCCGTCACGCTGCTCCGCGACCACCCAGACTACCTCGTCGGCCTCATCCTCGTCGGCATCGCGCGCTGCATCGCGATGGTCCTCGTCTGGAACGACCTCGCCAAGGGCAGCCGCGAATACGCCGCCGGCCTCGTCGCGCTCAACAGCATCGCGCAGATCCTCACCTACAGCGGCTACGCCTGGCTGTTCCTCACTGTCCTGCCGCCGTACTTCGGGCTCCAGGGCCGCATCGTCCAGATCGCCATGAGCGACGTGTTCTGGAGCGTCATGACCTACCTCGGCATCCCGTTTGCCGCCGGCGCGCTCAGCCGCGTGGTCCTCGCGCGCTGGAAGGGCGAGACGTGGTACGAAACCGTGTTCCTGCCGCGCATCTCCCCGCTCACGCTCGGTGCGCTGCTTTTCACCATCGTCGTAATGTTCACCTTCAAGGGCGAATCCATCGTGCAGCTCCCGCTCGACGTGCTGCGCATCGCACTCCCGCTCGCGCTGTATTTCGCCATCATGTTCTTCGCGAGTTTCGTCATGGCGAAGAAGCTCGGCGCCGACTACGAGCGCTCCACCACCCTCGCCTTCACCTCCGCGGGCAACAACTTCGAGCTCGCGATCGCCGTCGCCATCGCGGTGTTCGGCCTCAACTCCGGCGTCGCCTTCGCCGCCGTCGTCGGCCCCCTCATCGAGGTCCCCGCCCTCATCCTGCTCGTGCAGGTCGCGCTCCGCCTCCGCGGGCCGCGCTGACCGCCCCCCTTGTCCGTCATGAACACCAGCCAACACGATTCCGAAACCATCCGGGAAGAGGTCCGCCGCCACTACGGTGCGGTGGCCGCGAAGTCCGAGGGCTCGAGCGGCTGCTGCTCGTCGAGCGCGGGCAAGGCGTCCGGCGGCTGCTGCGGCGCCGACGCCCAGGCGCGGACCCTCGGCTACTCCGAGGCCGACCTCGCCAGCATCCCCGAGGGCGCCAATCTCGGTCTCGGCTGTGGCAACCCCGTCGCCCTCGCGTCGCTCACCGCCGGCCAGGTCGTCCTCGACCTCGGCGCCGGCTTCGACGCCTTCCTCGCCTCGCGGCAGGTCGGCCCCACCGGCCGCGTCATCGGCGTCGACATGACCGCCGAAATGGTCGCGAAGGCCCGCGCGAACGCGAAGCGGAGCAACTACACCAACGTCGAGTTCCGCCTCGGCGAGATCGAGGCGCTGCCGGTCGCCGACGCGTCCATCGACGTCATCATCTCCAACTGCGTGATCAACCTCTGCCCCGACAAGCGCCCGGTCTACCGCGAGGCTTTCCGCGTGCTGCGAAAGGGCGGACGGCTGGCCGTCTCCGACGTCGTCGCCCGCGCGGAGCTGCCCGACGACGTGAAACGCGACCTCGCTCTGTACAGCGGGTGTCTCTCGGGCGCCACGCCGCTCGCCGAGCTCACGCGGATCCTCGAGGAGGCCGGCTTCGTCGACCTTGCCATCAAGCCGAAGGGCAACACCGACGAGATCATCACGAGCTGGGAATCCAAGCGCGGCTTCGAATCCATGGTCTTCGCCGCCGAGGTCACCGCCCGGAAGCCCGAGGGCGCCTGTTGCGGGCCGCAGTGCTGTTCGTGAGACTGGCCGCATGAGCGTCACCATCCGCCCCATGACCGCGGCCGACCTCGAGCCGGCCCGGCGCCTCTGGTCCGAGACCGAGGGCGTCGAGCTGGCCGAGGGCGACAGCGTCGCGGAGCTGAGCCGCTACCTCGCCCGCAATCCCGGCCAGAGCTTCGTCGCCCTCCGGGACGGCCTCCTGGTGGGCGCCGTGCTCGGCGGCCACGACGGCCGGCGGGGCCTGCTCTATCACCTGTCGGTCGCCTCCACCGCCCGCGGCGCCGGCCTCGGCCGCGAGCTGGCGCAGCGTTCGCTGGCCGCCCTGAAGTCGGCCGGCATCACCCGGGTACTCATCCTCGTTGCGCGTGACAACCAGATCGGCCGCAAATTCTGGCTGCGCCAGGGCTGGGACCCGCTCGAGTTCGCCGAGCCGATGGGTCTGGATCTCTGAGGCCGTCAGCAGTCAGCGATCAGCCGTCAGGTCTTTTCAGCGGGATCAGCGTCAAATGCGCGCGTTCACATAGTCCAGGCAGCAGTCCGCGGGCGCTCAATATTCCGGCGGCAGGAACCGGCTCGAGGCGCCGAGCCATTTGACCAGCTGCGGGCGATTGATGAACTGGCCGCCGCTGGTCGAGCTGTACGACTCCAGCGGCCGGCCGTTGGCCATGCTTGAGGTCAGGCTGGTCTTGGTGGAGGTCTTGTAGCCGTCGTAGTTGCCGATTTTCGCCCGCGTGAGGGTGATCGACTTGGTGCGCAGGCCGAAGCTCTCGAAGCCTTGGTCGAGTTGGTTCGGTGCCAGCTCTTGCAGCAGGGCCATCCGCTCCGGGCCGAGCGTCGACTGCAACAGAGCCATCAGTTCATCGTAGACCTTGCCGCCTTGTTCCGGAAACGGCGGGAACTGGATGACGAGGTCGCCGGTGGTCGGATCGATCACCGCCGAGCCGCTGGCGTCTTCCAGCGCCTTCAGCTGCTGGCGGGCGCGCGCGAGGCCGCCATCGAGGATCCGGGCCTCGCTCTCGGAAACCGGCAGCAGCTCCTTGATCCCGGCGCTGAGTTTGTCGTCCGGGGTCATGACCTGGACGAAGAAATTCATCCGCCCTTTTTTCTGCAGCGCCAGCATCTGCCGGATAATATCTGCCTTCGCCTGCGTCGCGCTCGGCGTCGCCACGGGGCGCGCCGCGACTGCCGGGTCCGGGGATGAAACCGGCGCGGGCAGCCGGGGCCGTTCGCTCACCGCCGGATCCGCGGCCACAGCCTCCACCGTCCGCCGTGACGCCATCGCCCAACCGACGGCAAAGCCCACCAGCAGGGTCACGACCATTCCGACCAAAGCCATCCAGCGGGAGTTCATGGTCAACGGGGGTGCCCCGCCACCCCATCCGCAGCCCCCGAGGACGTCAACGGCCCTTTGGCTTCATCACTCAACGGAGCTCGCCGCTCGTTGAGCGTCGAGCGTTGAGAGTTGAATGTTGAAAGTTGAAGGCCCGCGCAAACCCCCGCCAAGAGCCCACAGCCTAAAGCCTACCGCTTACCGCCTATCGCCTAAATCCCCTCCTCAAACACCCCAACCAGCACATTGGTCGTCGTCAGTCCGGCGAGCTTCCGGCCGAGCGCCTCGTAGCGCTCGCGGTGCGCGGCGATGAACGCCTCCCAATGCTCGCGGCTTTCCCAGCAGTCGATCGTCACCCACTCGCCGCCTTCTTCGGCCCGGAGCAGCCGGGTGCCGAGATAACCCGAGGCCAGGGCGAACAGCTGGGCCCACGTGCCCATGGCGCCGTACGCAGCTTCAAACGCCTCGGCCTGTCCTGGGGCGACGTGGTAACGCCAGATCCGGTAGTGCATCGAACCGCGTGGCCGGTAGCTAGGAACGACTGCCCTCGCGCTCCTGTCGACGGTGCCGCTGCACCGCGGCCTCCGCCCAGGCGTCGAGCTTCCGCACAAGCGCGCACGGGCGCGGGCTGCGAAACGCCTCCTGCGTCCAGGCCTCGCCGTCCGCGTACAGCGTCTTGGGAATCACGCAGGTGCCCATCACCCAGTCCGCCACGGGCAGGCCGAAGAAGCCCGAGATCGACTCGTTGCAGTCGATCACCGCGTGGTGCCGCAGGTGAAAGCCGTAGACCGGAAGCCAAAAGCGGCCCCAGCGGGGATGCGTGATGAGCGGCTCCCATTTCGCGAAGGACCAGTGGTTGATGGCGTGGAGCATCTCGTACAGCGTGAGCGACGTGGCCAGGGCGGCGATGCCGCATAGGAACCAGGGAAAGCCCGGGAGCAGCAGGTGCGCCGCGATCCACACCGGCGAGAGCACCAGGGCGAACACCGCCATCGAGTACCACGGGAAGAAGGCCGCCTCATGCTGCTCGTCCTCGACGATCGGAAATTTGTTCTCCACGCAAAGCACGCCCTGCCCCGCAGCGGTGGACTTCCGGGTGATGCGCGTGAGCGCATGGTGCAGGGTGTGCTGGCGGTACAGGCGGCGCAGGAAGGGAATCGCCGGGGTGTGCAGGACGTAGCGGTGGAAGAAAAACTCGAGAAAGCACACCACGAGGCTCATCGCGACGAAGGCGAGCCCCATGCGCCAGAAGTGAGCGGCGAACTCGGCCGCCCAGATCCCGGGTGCCACGACGCGAAGCAGGCCCAGCAGCCCGGCGACTGACGCCAGCACCGTGAGGGCAAAGAGCGTAAGCGAGAATCGTTCACTAACGGGAGACGCGGCGGGGGTGGAAGGCATCGCTGGCTCCAGCTCAACGGGACCTCGCGCGATGGCAACCCGCGTCTCGCGCCCGCGAGAGATTTACGAAATACGGACTATCCCCCCATTTCCGACCCAACGGCGACCAATCGATTGGCCGCAAGAAGACGCAGAGGTGCTGTCAGCTCTCAGCCGTCAGCTCCGATCACCCCGAGCCAAGACGAACGAGCGTGTGAAACCCGTAAGGAAAAATCGCCCGGCCGGAAATGGGCTCGCCACGGCGACCCGGACTGGGGAGTGAAGGGCCTGCCACACATGGAGACTCTGAACCCGGAGATCGCCCGCTGGTTCGCCACGGAGGTGCAACCCCACCGTCCGGCGCTGCGGGCATGGCTGCTGGCGCGGTACCCGACGCTGCCTGACGTCGACGACTTGGTGCAGGAGAGCATGACCCGGATGCTGCGCGCCCGAGAAGCCGGGCCCGTCGGCTCCGCCCGCGCCCTCCTTTTCACCACCGCACGCAACCTCGCCCTCGACGACGTGCGTCGCCAGCGCGTGGTGCAGTTCGAGCCCATTACGGACGACACGCCTTCGTCCGTCTTAGCGGATGGAACCGATGTCGTCGAAACCGTCAGCAAACAGCAGGAGCTCGAACTTTTGACCAAAGCCATCCAGTCGCTCCCCGAGCGCTGCCGGCAGATCTTCACGCTGCGCACCGCCTACGGTCTCACGCAGAAGGAGATCGCCGGGCGGCTCGGCGTCTCGCTCAGCACCGTAGAGAAACAGATGGCACAGGGGATCAAGCTCTGCGCCGAGTACTTCGCCCGTCCATGACCCCCGCCGCACCCGCGCCCCACGATCCGATCCCGCCGGCCGTCGCCGAGCAGGCCGCCGCCTGGCTGGCGCGCCGTGACCGCGGCCTGACCCCGGCCGAGCAGGACGAGTACCTGCATTGGCTGCGGGCCAATCCGCGGCACACCGAGGCCGTCACCCAGCACGCCGCCGCCCTCGAGCGGATGATGCAGCTCTATGAGTGGCAGCCGAGCCACGACTCCGAGCCAAATCCCGACCTCTTCGCGCCGCCCCGCCGAATGAATTGGTGGCTGTGGAGCGCCGGCCTCGCGGCCGCCGCCGCGATCGTTGTCGCGTTCGTCGGGCTCAGGCCCCGAAGCGCGTCCTCGCCCGCGCCCGTTGCCCGCACCTACCTCCACGTCAACGATCGCATGGCCCTGCCGGACGGCACCCGGGTCGAGCTCAAGGACGGCAGCAACGTGATCGTCCAGTACTCCGAGACCGAGCGCCGGGTAAAGCTCACGGGCGGCGAGGCGCACTTCACCGTCTGGAAGGACAAGACCCGCCCGTTCGTCGTCGACGTGGGCGGCATCGAGGTCCGCGCCGTCGGCACGGCCTTCAACGTCCGGCTCGAACCCGACCGCGTCGAGGTGCTCGTCACCGAGGGCACCGTCAAGGTCGACACGCCGTCCAACCCCGCGGCGGCGCTACCGCGAATCACCGCCGGCGAGCGCGCAGTGCTGGAACTCCAGACGGCCCGCGTCCCGGTGCCGGTGATCAGCCAGGTGACGACGGACGACATTAACCGCGAGCTGTCGTGGCAGGCCCCGCGGCTCCAGTTCTTCGAGACGCCGCTGGCCGACGCGGTGGCGGAGTTCAATCGCCTCAACCGCCACCAGATCGTGATCGCCGATCCCGAGCTGAACAGCCGGCTGATCGGCGGCACTTTTCGTCCCGACAACACCGAGGGTTTCGTGCGCCTGCTGACCGAGACGCTCGGGATCCAGGCTGAGACGACGAAGGACGGCCGCACCATCCTGCGGCGCTAGGCCGAGCGAAAAGCGCCGGCCCGGGCGGAAAGTTTACGGGTCGCCTCGGCCGCTTCGTCTTAGTCTGGCAGCCGGACCCGCCGGCCCACCCACCCCCGACACCATGCGTCCCTTGTTCCCGCTCCTCCGCCTGCTCCTGGCCGCCGCCCTGCTCTCGCTCGGCGCGCGCGCCGCCGACGAGGCCAAGAAAAACTACGACCTGCCCGCCGGCGATGCCGCCCTGCGGCTGAAGGAATTCTCCGAGGCGTCCGGCCGCGAGACGCTGTTCGCCGCCGAGACGGTGCGCGGCGTGCGCACCGCCGCCGTCAAGGGCGAGTTCACCGCTCCCCAGGCGCTCGCGCACATGCTCGAGGGTACCGGGCTCGCCGCGGTGCAGGACCAGAAGACCGGCGCTTTGGCCGTGAAGAAGGCGGCCGGCCCAAACGGGCAACGGGCGGCGCAACCGGAGACCAGCGGCCGCCCGGCCAGCAGCAAGATTGAGAAGGGTCTGGTCGTCCTCGAGTCGGTGCAGGTCACCGGCTCCCGCCTCCGCGGGCTCCTCCAGGGCGCCACGGCCCAGCCGGTCCTCACCCTCGACAGCAAGGACATTGAGCGCACCGGCGCCCAGTCGCTCGGCGATCTCTTCCGCTACATCCCGCAGGTCTCCAGTTTCACGCTTGGCCAGTCCGTGACCAAGCCCTCCGGTTACGTCCAGGCCGTCGGTGGCCCGCCGATCCCGAACTTCAACACCGCGAACACCGGCGCCGCCAGTCGCACCACCGCGACTCTCCGCGGCACCGCAGGCGACGGCACCCTGCTGCTCGTCGACGGCCGGCGCGTGCCGAAGAACAACCAGGCGAGCGGCGGCGACGGCTACGATCTCAACGGCATCCCGCTCGCGGCCATCGACCGCGTCGAGGTCCTGCTCGACGGCGCCAGTTCCGTCTACGGCGCCGACGCCATCGGCGGCGTCATCAACATCATCCTCAAGAAAAACTACCGCGGCACCGAGCTGCGACTCGGCTACGAGAACACTTTCGACAAGGATGCTGGCGTGCTCTCCGCGAGCCTCACCCACGGGTTCGCCCAGGGCAAGTTGCGCGGCTTGGTCACGGTCGCCTGGGAACGCGCCAACACCATGGCGCTGCGCGACCGCTGGTTTACCGCCAGCTACGACCGCCGGCCCTTCGGTGGCCAGGACCTGCGTGGCACGGTGATCGGCGGCGCCGGCCGCGTGTCGCGCACCGGGACCGTGCCGCTTCCCGGTCTGACCACCACGAGCGCCGCCATCCCTTCCGGCACGACCGGCACAAACCTCACCGTGGCCAGTTACGCCAGCGCCGGCCCCATCCCCGATCCGGGCGATCTGGCCCAGTTCCAAGACTTCGGCTCGACCTACACCCGCAGGAGCAGCGTGCTCAATCTCAGCTACGCCGTCCGCCCCTGGCTCGAGCCCTACACCGAGGTGCGCGCGGCCCAGAACCGCAACCAGTTCGCCGCCCAGCCGATCCAGGCCGGACTGTCGATCCCGGCCGGCTACCCGGGCAACCCGTTCGGCATCGCCGTCACCTTGAGCAAATACTTCTACGACGTCGCCCCGGTGCGCACCTCGACCGATGAGACCCTCTCGGCCACCTTCGGCACCCGCGGCCACCTGCCGCGGGATTGGCACTACGACGCCTCGGTCAGCTACGTGCGGGGCCACACCGACTCCGGCACCATCGCCGGCCCCACGATCACCGCCGCGCTGTTCAATGCCGCCGTGGCCGCCGGCCAGACGCCCAATCTGTTCTACGACAGCACCAAGGTCCCCAATCCCAACGCCGCCGGCGTGATCGAGGCCCTGACCACGCCGACCCGGGATGAGGAGATCACCGAGAGCTGGATCTATTCCTTCCAGGCCGACGGCCCGGTCTGGACCCTGCCCGCCGGCAAGGTCGCCGTCGCCGTCGGTTCCGAGTACCGCGAGGAATACACCGACTTTCCGCTGCGCGCCGCGACCGATCTCACCACGGCCCGCGCCGTGAACCAGGACGTCACGGCGTTCTTCGGCGAGGTAAACGTGCCGGTGTTTGCTCCGTCCCAGAACTATCCGCTTCTCAACCAGCTCAATGTCTCCGGGTCGTTCCGCCGCGAGAGCTACTCCAACGGAGGCGAGTCCTCGAATCCGCGCGGCGGGGTCGCCTGGCGCCCGGCGAAGTGGCTGCAGCTGCGCGGCAGTTACGGCGAGGGATTCAAGGTGCCCACCATGCTCCAGACCAGTCAGCCGGTCGTCACCAGCTCGTTCCGCTTCTCGGGTAGCGTTGATCCCCTGCGCGGCAACGAGGCGCAAACGACCTTCGTCAACCGCACCACCGGCGGCAATCCCGACTTGCGGCCCGAGAAGTCGGAGAACACCACCTTCGGCGCCCAGCTGGAAATCCCGCCGTTCAAGGGCCTCTCCTTCTCCGCCGACTGGTTCGGCAACAAATATCTCGACCGGATCTCCCTGCCCACGTTCGAACAGATGCTCCTGTATTTTCCCCAGCGCGTCACCCGCGGGGCCAACCTGCCTACGGACCAGCCCGGCTGGCCCGGACCCGTCACGGCCATTGACTACCGCAATGTCAATCTCGCCTACAGCGAGATCCGGGGCTTCGACCTGAGCCTGCGTCTGGACCGCACGACCCCCTGGGGCGAGGTGCTCGTCAGCCTCACCGGCACCAAATACACCCGCAATGTCTTCGTCGCGGCGCCCAACGCCACTCCGTCCGCCACGATCAACACGGACAGCCTGCCGGTCCAGGTCAGCGGCTACGCCTTCCTGAACCACGGCGCGTGGGGCACCGGCGTGCTCGCCACCTACCGGGCCGCCAACCGCGCCATCACCACGGTGACCCCCACGCCTTCGGCGATCCGCTGGGACTGGCAATTCAGCTACGACTTCGACCGTTCCCCCTGGGCGCGCGCCCACCGCGACCGCTGGTACGGGCAGGCGCTCAAGGGCCTGAAGGCCAGCGCCACGGTTTTCAACGTCTTCAACACCGTTCCGCCCCTCGACTATCTCTACCTGCCCGACAACACCACGCTCGATGCGCGCCTGCGCCGCTACGGGCTCTCCCTCCGCAAGCAATTCTGATCCCGTCTCGATGAAAACCCTCCTCCGTCTCCTCGCGCTCTCCACCGTCCTGACCGGCGCCGCCTTCGCGGCTGATGCCGCCGCGGATCTGGCGGCGCTCCAGCAAATGGCCGATACCAAGGTTCCCGCCAACCTGACCACCGTCTCCGCCCGATTCCACTGGACCATCGCCCACGGCCACGAGCTGGCCGACCGCGCGGAGAAGTTCATGGCCGACTATCCGACGGACCCGCGCCGCTGGGAGGCCGCGCTCATCCTGTTCGCCCACGGCCGCACCTTCGTGAAGTCCACCGACGACGCCAAGCTCGACCTGCAGAAGCCCGGCACGGTCATCATGGGCGCCGTGGTATTCGACCGCGAGGCCCAGGCAAAATGGCGCCAGCACCTGGCCGCACTCGACGACCAGGCGGCCGCCGCCACTGACATGCCCGCCGACCTGCGCAAGCGCTACGAACTCGGCGCCGCCATTCGCCACCTGAGCACCGCCGGCATGATCGGGGCCGGAGCCAACGTCTCCGTCAGCGGCCAGGCGAGAAAGGTCGATCCCGCCGAGTCCGCCGCCCTCCTCGCGAAGCTGCAGGCCGAGGTCGACCATGTGATCGCGGCCTACCCGGACGAACCACAAACCGGCCAGGCCTTCGACCGGTTGGTCAACCTGCACCGCCGCTCCGGTGAACCCATCGAGCAGACGAACGCCATGCTGGCTCGATACGCGGATTCGCCGAGCGAGAAGGTCCGCGAGATCGTCGAGGTCGGGCTCACGCTCCAAAAGGCGCGGGAACACCCGCTCGACTGGAAGTTCACCGCCGCCGACGGCCGCGAGGTCGACCTGGCCAAGCTCCGCGGCAAGGTCGTGCTCATCGACTTCTGGGCGACGTGGTGCCACCCCTGCATCGCCGAGATTCCCAATGTCGTCGCGAACTACAACCGGTATCACGACCGGGGCTTCGAGGTCGTCGGCATGACCCTTGAAAACGCCGGCGTCCCTCCGGGTGCCACCCCTGAGGCCGCCCGCGCCAAGCTCGACGCCTCGCGCAACAGGATGCTCGCGTTCACCAAGGAAAAGGGCATGCCCTGGCCGCAGTACTTCGACGGCACGAGCTGGAAGAATCCCTACACGACGAAATACGGCATTCGCGGCATCCCGCGCATGTTCCTCCTCGATCAGGAGGGCAAGGTCGTGACCATGGACGCCCGCGGTCCGAAGCTCGAGGCCGAGATCAAGCGCCTGCTCAAGCTCTGACGCCATGCGCCCGCTCCGCTTCCTGCTGGCCTTGGCCGGGCTGCTGCCGGCCGTCCTCCGAGCCGAGACCGACGCCGACCGCGATTTTGCCGCCTTCGACGCGGGCAAGCGGGTCAATTCGCCGCCGGAATACCGGGACATGACCCCCGCCCAGCGCGTGCTGTGGCGGGACGGCGAACTCGTCCGACTCGCCCGGACCGGTACCGCGCTCTACGGCCGGTATCCCCAGGATCCCCGTCGCTGGGACGTGGTCGTTTTCCTCGGTTACCTCAACCCGGGTTTCATCAAGGAGGTTGGCCCGGACTACGATACCCTCAAGTCCAAGGCGTTCATCTACGACGAGCCCGCCAGGGCGGCGTGGAAGGCGCAGATCAAGGAAATGTGGGACGCCATGAAGGCTGCGAAGGACCGTACGCCGTTGGCCGACGAGGAGCTGGCCTGGGGCGCCTTCGCGACCGATTTCCGCGCGCAGGCCGCCCGGGCGAAAGCCGGGGAGGCGGTGGACTGGACGCCGTTCCGCGAACGCTTCGCCGCACACGTGGTGCGCTACCCGGGCATGGACGCCACTCTCGTGCGCCGAGCCCGGGACTTTCTCGGCGCACTGGGGGCCTTCGCCCACGGTGCAGCGGTCGCCGAGTGGCAATACCTGGCGGACCACACGCCGAACGACGCACTCCGCAACCTGGCCACCATGGAAGTCGCCAAGGCGGCCGCCCTCGCCCAGAAGATCGACCTGCGTTTCACCGCCATCGACGGTCGCGCCGTCGACCTGGCGCAGCTCCGCGGCAAGGTCGTGCTGGTGGACTTCTGGGCCACCTGGTGCGGCCCCTGCAAGGCCGAGCTTCCCAACGTCAAGGCCGCCTACGCCAAGTACCACGATCGCGGCTTCGAGGTCGTCGGCATCACGCTCGAGAACGCCCAGCTCAAGCCAGGCGACACCCCCGAACAAGTGGAGGCCAAGCTGGCCAAGGCGCGGAAGGTCCTCGTGGATTTCGTGGCGCACGAGCAGCTGCCTTGGCCGCAGTACTTCGACGGCAAGTTCTGGCAGGGCGAGGTCCCGGCCCGGTACAAGATCGACGCCATCCCCGCCATGTTTCTCCTCGATCAGGACGGCAAGGTCGTCTCGACGGATGCCCGCGGGCCCAAGCTCGAGGCCGAAATCAAGCGCCTGCTGAAGCTCTGACCATGGTCGCCGAACGCTACTGCCTGCTGCCGCGCCCGGTCGACCCGCCTCCCACCGAGGTGCCGATCACTCCGGCCGAACGCGAAGTGCTGAACTACGTCTGCGCCGGCTACAGCAACAAGGAGATTGGCGGCATGCTCGGCAAATCCGAGCTCACCGTGAAAAACCAGGTCAGCTCCTGCCTCCGCAAGCTCGGCCTGACCTCTCGCACGCGCCTCATGGCCGCCCTGCGTTGAGCCGCCGCCGCTGAGTGAAGCGGGAGGCATTAGGCGATAGGCTGTATGCGGTAGGCTGTCAGCAGTCAGCTCTCAGCCGTCAGCTATCAGCTGTCAGCTATCAGCTGTCAGCCGACCTTTAGCTGACAGGACGCGCAAGTGGAGCAGGAGCTGATGGCTTACCGCTGACAGCTTACGGCTTTCCGCCTACCGCCTACTGCTTACCGCCTATCGCTTACCGCCTATAGCTACCACCCACCCCACCGCCACGAGGCCACCCGCTACGCCGAATGTGATCCGCAGACCTTCGGCCACCGCTGCTGGCGTGGCCGTCGCGAGGTCACCGGTCGCGTGTGCGAAGATCGCGCCCATCACGGCGGTGCCCGTGATCAGGCCGAGATTGCGGGCGAGGTTGAGCAAACCTGAAACCACGCCGCGCCGCTCCGCTCCTGCCCCGGCCATGATTGCCGTATTGTTCGCCGTCTGGAACAGCGCGTAACCCGCCGTCAGCACGACCATCGGGCCAACGTAGCCCGCCACGCCCCAGCGCGCCGGCGCCGCGACCAGCACCGCGCACGCCGCCGTCATGATCCCCAATCCCAGGGTCGTCATGCGTCCGGCGCCCAGCCGGTCCACCAGGCGTCCGGCCGGCGCTGCATTCACGGCCGCCACCAGCGGACCCGCCGACATCACCAATCCGACCGCCGCCGGCACGAGGCCCAGCGATCGCGCCAGAAAAAACGGTCCCACCACCAGGGTCGCCATCATCACCGTCGCCACCAGCCCGCTGAGCACCAGCCCGGTCCGCAGCGCCGGATCGCGCAGCGTCGCCAGGTCGACCAGCGGCGCGTCCACGCTCGTCTCCGTCACGACGAAGGCCGCCAATCCCGCCCCCGCCGCCACCAGCAGCGCGGCGTTCAACGATCCGAACGTCCCCCGCCCCAGCGTCAGGGAAAGCGCGTACGCCGCCAGCGCCCCCGCCAGCAGCACCGTGCCAAAGGTGTCGAACTCGGTCGTCCGCGCCGCCCGCCGCGGTCCGTCGGCCGGCACGTGCCGTCCCGTCAGCCACCACACCGCCGCGCCCAGCGGAACGTTCACCAGGAAGATCGCCCGCCAGCCGAAGCCCGCGATCAGCACGCCGCCCAACGACGGCCCTAGTGCCGTCCCCAGCGCCGACATCGTGCCGAGCAGCCCGATCACGCGACCGGTCCGGCCCGCCGGCACCGTCCCGCTCACCAGCGCCACCGTCAGCGCCATCATCACCGCCGCCCCCAGGCCCTGCAGCGCCCGCGCCGCAATCAGCGCCCCGAGGTTCGGCGCCAGTCCGCACAATGCGGATCCCGCCGTGAACACCACCAACCCCGCCCGCAGCAGCCACCGCCGTCCCATCATGTCGCCCAGCCGTCCCACGCCCACCACCAGGCTCGTGCTCGCCAGCAGGTACGCCAGCACCACCCATTGCATCGCCCCGAAGGACGCGCCGAACGCGGTCGCGAGGGTCGGCAGCGCCACGTTGGCGATGCTCGTGCCCAGGGCGGACAGCAGGGCCGCCAGCGCCAGGCTGGTGAGCGCCCATGTCGACGAGGGCACGGCGGCGCGGGACGGTTCGGCCGCCACCGCGGCTGGGGAGGTCAGGGTTGGGTTCATGAGGGACATGTTGACGGCCCGGGCACCCGAGCCGGGCCCATCCTAGGCGAATTCGTCACATGGCGGAAGACGCACGGTTTGCACTTTATGCGTGCGTTTGACGCCATGTCTCGTGCACGCTGCCTCCGCCGACCGTGACGCACCCCGACCTCAACCTTCTCGTCACCCTCGATGTCCTGCTGGCCGAGGGCAGCGTGGCGCGGGCCGCCCGCCGGCTGCGCCTGAGTCCGTCGGCCATGAGCCGGGCCCTTGCCCGCCTGCGCGTCGCGACGGGCGACCCGCTGCTGGTGCGAGCCGGGCGGAAGCTCGCGCCCACCCCGCGCGCGCTCGAGCTGCGCCCCCGCGTGGGGCCGCTGCTTCAGGAGGCGGAAGCCTTGCTGCGTCCGGCCGAGCGCGCGGATCTCGGGCGACTGGCCCGCACGTTCACGCTGCGCGCGAGCGATGGATTTCTCGAGAACTTCGGCCCGGCGCTCCTCGCCCGTGTCGCCACTGAGGCACCAGGGGTGCGGCTACGCTTTCTCCACAAGCTCGACAAGGACAGCGCGCCGTTGCGCGAGGGCACGGTGGACCTCGAGACCGGGGTGATCAACCGCGAGACCGGGCCGGAGTTGCGCACGCAGGCCCTTTTCAAGGATCGGTTCGTGGGCGTCGTGCGCGCCGGGCATCCCCTGTCGCGGGGCAAAGCGACCGCCGTCCGCTACGCCGCCGCGAAGCACATCAGCGTGTCGCGCCGTGGCACCGAGAAAGGGCCGATCGACGAGGCGCTCGCCAAGCTCGGTCTGGAACGCGAGGTGGCCGCGATCGTCAGCGGCTTTGCCGCCGCGCTGGCCCTGGCGCGCTCGACCGACCTGGTCGCCAACGTCCCCGAGCGCCACACCCAGACGCTGCGTGCCGGCCTGCGGACGTTCCCGCTGCCGGTCCCGACCCCGGAGATCACCATCTCGCTGCTGTGGCACCCGCGCCTCGACGCCGACCCCGCCCACCGCTGGCTGCGGACCTGCGTTCGCGAGGTGTGCGCCGCCGCCCTGCGCGGCTAACTTAGCTGTAGGCGGTAAGCTTTAAGCTGTAGGCGGTAAGCTGAAGGCGGTAGGCTGGAGTCTGTCGGCGAAGTCGGAGTCTGCGCCTTCTGCGCCTCTTTGCGGCCACCCCACAAACGCCCACCCGCCACCGCATACTGCCTACAGCTTACAGCCTATAGCCTACAGCTTACAGCCTACCGCTTATCGCCCATCGCAAAGAAAAACGAATCCAAACGCCGCGCTCGTGACACTCACTTCTGGAACCCTTCCTCTCATGCACCTCAACCTTCCCTCTCTCGTCTTCGCCAGCATCGACTTGGTCACGCTGATCCCGCTGGTCATCCCGATCGCCGGTATCGCGCTGGCCGGCATCCTGTCTGTCAGCGCCATGTACTTCCGTCACCGGCAGCGCGAATTGTGGTACGCCACCGCGCGCGTCGCGCTTGAGAAGGGCCAGCCCGTCCCGCCTGCCCCGCCGGAGGACTACCGCCTGCACATGCGCGTCAACCGCGAGCGGAACGATTTCCGCGCGGGGCTCATCTTCATCGCGCTGGGTGCCGGGCTCTATTACTGCCTCGGCGGCATTTCCGACGGACGGTCGGCGGCCTTTGGCGCCATCCCAGGCTTCATCGGCGTCGCGCTGCTGCTGAACGGGCTGTTCAACTCCCTCTTCCAGAAAAAGACCCCGCCGACCGACGAGTTTCCTCCCCGGACGTGATCCCGCCGGATTCCGAGCTCATCGACCGCGTCCTCCGCCACGATGACCACGCGGCGTTCGGCGAGTTGGTGCAACGCCACCAGTCCGCCGTCCGCCATTTCCTGCGTCACCTCACCGGCGGCGACCACGCGCTGGCCGACGACCTCGCCCAGGAGTCCTTCGTCCAAGCCTACCGCAGCCTGCCGCGCTACGCCGGCACAGCCAAATTCTCCACCTGGCTCCTCGGCATCGCGCACAACCACTGGCGCAATGCCCGCCGTCGCCAGCAACCCGTGCCCCTCGACCACACGAGCCTCGACGCCCTCGAGCCCACGCCGTCTCCCGCGCTGGCGAGCGACCTGCGTCACGATCTCGCGCAGGCCCTCCGCCGGCTCGGTCCCGAGGAACAGGCGGCCGTCCACCTTCACTACCAGCAGGGACTTTCCCACGGCGAGATGGCCGAGATCCTCCGCTGGCCGCTCGGCACCGTGAAAACCCATCTCGCCCGCGCCAAAGAAAAACTCAGACTGCTCCTCGCGCCATGGAACCCGCAGACCTGAACCCCCCGTCGCCCGACGACGCGCGCCTCGACGCCTGGCTGCGCGACTCCTCCGCCCTGCCCCCGTTGCCGGACAACGGGTTCTCCCGCCGGGTCGTGGCCGCATTGCCCCGTCAGGACCGCCGTCGGTCCCTGTCGACCGCCTCCTACCTCATCGGCGGAGCCGCCGGCCTCGCCTTCGCCGCCTGGCAGGGCGCCTTCAGTTCCGGTTGGACCGCGGCAGAAGCCGCCGGCGGTGCCGGCCTCGACCTGTGGCAGATGCTCACCGATCCGATGCTCTTCCTCGCCGTGGTGATCGCCACGGTGTCAGCCCTCTTCGCGCTGTATTCCGAGTCGCTCCGGCGGTGGTTCTGATGAGTAGCTGTAAGCTGTAAGCGATAGGCTTTAGGCTGCAGGCGATAAGCTGGCTGCAGGATCAGAGTCTGCGCCTTCTGCGCCTCTTTGCGGCCACCCCGAAGTAAGCCACACCCCTCACAGACTAAAGCCTACCGCTTATTGCCTATCGCCTACCGCTTACAGCTCAGCGCCCCCTCCACCCCTTCATGCGCCCGGACTTCGATGGTCGCGGTGCCCGCTGGCAGCGGGTCTAGGTCCACGCGGTATTTGCCGTGCGAGTGAGGACGGAAGGTCGGCGTGAGGTCCGCGGGACTGAACGGCACTTGGGTTCGGCGCAGCACCGCGCCGTTCGCATCATACAGCGTCACGTCCAGGTGGGTCCCGCGCAGGTCACCAGCGCCGAGGAGCTTCAGCAGGTATCCGGTCACGACCAGCTGACCCGCGTCGCGCTCGAGCCAGATCTTTTCGACCTTCACGACGGCCGAGTCCACCGGCGCGAGCCGGATGTGCGCCACGTCGGACGGGGCGCGGTACGGGGTGGTGCAACCGGCCAGCAGGCCGATCACGAGGGGGATTAGGCAGGTGGGTTTCATGGTCAAAGTTCCTGTTCCTGGCGGAGGTCGCCGTGACGGTGCGCCATGCGGTAGAGCGCGGGCAGCACCACGAGGGTCAGCAGCGTCGAGCTGATGATTCCGCCGATGACGACGGTCGCCAGGGGACGCTGGACTTCCGCCCCGGCGCCGGTCGCAAGCGCCATAGGCACAAAGCCCAGGCTCGCCACCAGCGCGGTCATCAGCACGGGACGGAGGCGCGTGAGACAGCCCTCCTCCACCGCCGCGTCGAGCGGTCGGCCATCGGCGCGCAGGCTGCGGATGAACGAGATCATCACGAGGCCGTTGAGCACCGCCACGCCCGAGAGCGCGATGAACCCGACGCCAGCCGAGATCGAGAGCGGGATGTCCCGCAGCCACAGCGCCGCGATGCCGCCGGTCAGCGCCAGCGGCACGCCGGTGAACACCAGCAGCGCGTCCTTCACGTTGCCGAAGCTCATGAAGAGCAGCCCGAAGATCAGGGCCAGCGCCACGGGCACGACGACCTGCAGCCGCCGGCTCGCCGACGTGAGTTGCTCGAACGTGCCCCCGTGCTCCAGCCAGTAGCCGGGCGGCACCTTCACCGTCTGGTGGATCCGCTCGCGCGCCTCCGCCACGAAGCCGCCGAGATCCCGTCCGCGCACGTTGGCCGTCACGACCACCCGCCGCTTTCCGTTCTCCCGGCTGATCTGGTTCGGTCCCGGCGCCACCTCGAGCTGCGCCAGCTCGCGCAGCGGCACGTACGACACCGCCAGCTCGTCGGCGGCCGCGCCATGGCCGCCTTCGCGCAGCATCGCCGGCAACACCTGGGCCTCGTCGTCATGGAGTTTCGGCAGCGGCACCGGGAGGTCGCGCAGCGCCTCCGGGTTCGTGCGGAGGCTCTCCGGCAGCCGGACCACCAGGTCGAAGCGCCGGTCGCCCTCGAACACCTGTCCCACCGCGGTTCCGCCGAGGGCCGTCGCCACGATCTCCTGCACCTCCGCGACCGCCAGCCCGTAGCGCGCGATCGCCTCGCGGTCGAGGTGGACGGTCAGCAGCGGCAGGCCGGTGGTCTGCTCGGTCTTCACGTCCGATGCGCCCGGCACGCCTGCCAGCACGGCCTCGATCTCCTCGCCAACCGTGGCCAGCACCGCGAGGTCGTCGCCGTTGACCTTCACCGCCACGTCAGACCGCACGCCGGAGATGAGCTCGTTGAAGCGCATCTGGATCGGCTGCGTGAACTCATAGTTGTTGCCCGGCACAGCCGCGACCGCCGCCTCCATTGCGGCCACGAGGTCCGCCTTGCTGCGCCGGGGATCCGGCCACTGCGCGCGCGGCTTCAGCATCACGAAGGTGTCCGCCACGCTTGGCGGCATCGGATCGGTCGCCACCTCCGCCGTGCCGATCTTCGAGAAGACCCGCGCCACTTCCGGGAACGCCGTCACCGCCGCCTCGACGTCCTGCTGCATCCGGACCGACTGCGTGAGGCTCGTGCCCGGGACCCGCATCGCGTGCAGGGCGATGTCGCCCTCGTCGAGGCTCGGGATGAACTCCGTGCCCATTCGCGTCGCGGCCAGCGCCGCCAGCGCGATCAGCACGACCGCCGCGACCGCGGCCGCCGGCCGCACCGACATCGCGAACCGGAGCACCGGCGCGTAGAGGGACTTGGCCCCGCGGATCACCAGGTTGTCCTTTTCCGAAACCGTCCCGGTTACGAACACCGCCACCGCCGCCGGCACGAAGGTCACTGACAGCACCATCGCGCCCAGCAGCGCCGTCACGACCGTGAAGGCCATCGGGTGGAACATCTTTCCCTCCACGCCGGTGAGGGCGAAGATCGGGACGTACACCACCGTGATGATGAAGACGCCGAAGATCGACGGCTTCACGACCTCGGCCGTGGCGTCGGCCGCGAGCGCGAACCGCTCCGGCTTGGTCAGGCGACGGCCCAAGCGGCCCTGTTCGTGACCGAAGCGCCGGAGGCAGTTTTCGATGATGATGACTGCGCCGTCGACGATCAGGCCGAAGTCCAACGCCCCAAGGCTCATCAGATTGCCCGAGACCCGGTTCGACACCATGCCCGTGATCGTGAAGAGCATCGCCAGCGGGATGACCGCGGCCGTGATCAGCGCCGCGCGGATGTTGCCCAGCAGCAGGAATAGCACGGCCACGACCAGCAGCGCCCCCTCGAGGAGGTTGGCGCGCACCGTGGCGATGGTCCGGTCCACCAGGCTCGTGCGGTCGTAGACCGGCTTCGCGATCACGCCCGGCGGCAGGCTGCGGTTGACGTCGGCCAGCTTCGTCGCGACCCGCGTCGCCACCTCGCGCGAGTTTTCGCCGATCAGCATCGCCACCGTCCCGATCACGACCTCACTCCCGTTCTCCGTCGCCGCCCCGGTCCGCAGCTCCTCGCCGAGGAGCACGTCGGCGACATCGCGGATGCGCACGGGCTGCCCGCCGCGGCGCGCGACCACGATCGCCTCGATCTCCGGGAGGCCCTGCACCTGGCCGGGCACGCGCACGAGGTACTGCTCGCCGTGGCGCTCGATGTAGCCGGCACCCGCGTTGCCGTTGTTGCGCGCCAAGGCCTCCATCACGTCGTGCAGCGTCAGGCCGTAGGCGATGAGCTGGTCCGGCCGCGGTGTGACGTGCACCTGCTTCACGTGGCCGCCGATGGTGTTGACCTCGGTGACGCCGGGCAGGTTGCGGAGCTGCGGGCGCACGACCCAGTCCTGCAGCTCGCGGAGGTCCGTCAGCGTGTACCCCGAGCCGTCGGGCTTCCGCGCGCCGGGCTGGGGCTCGACCGTGAACATGTAGATCTCGCCGAGGCCGGTGGAGATCGGGCCCATCGCCGGCTCCAGGCCGGGCGGCAGCTGGGACTTCACCTCCTGGATGCGCTCGTTGACGAGCTGCCGGGCGAAATAGATGTCGGTGCCGTCCTTGAACACCACGGTGACCTGCGAGAGTCCGTAGCGCGACAGTGACCGCGTGTAGTCGAGCTGCGGCAGGCCGGCCATGGCGGTCTCGACCGGGAAGGTGACGCGCTGCTCGGCCTCGAGCGGCGAGAAGCCGGGCGCCTCGGTGTTGATCTGGACCTGGACGTTGGTGATGTCCGGCACGGCGTC
This sequence comes from uncultured Opitutaceae bacterium, assembly GCA_964471615.1. Classification (GTDB taxonomy): domain Bacteria; phylum Verrucomicrobiota; class Verrucomicrobiia; order Opitutales; family Opitutaceae; genus Opi-474. Next base: position 13,307 of record CAYYGV010000010.1, on the reverse strand, counting down.
GATCGGCAGCCGCTGGAACTGGTAGGCACCGACGGCCCCGAGCCCGAGCGTGAGCACAAGCACGAGCCACCGGTGGTGAATGGCGGAGCGGATGAGGGAGGCGAGCATGGCGGTTCTCCTCAGTGGGTGTGTTCCGCCCCGGCCTTCCCGAGCTCGGCCTTCAGCAGGAAGCTGTTTTCGACGACATAGCGCTCGCCGGCCCGCAGGCCGCCCCGCACCTCGACCAGCCCGCCGCCGCGACGGCCGAGTTCAAGCGGGCGCGCCTGGTAGACGTCGCCGTGCTGCGAGAACACCACCGTGAACTGCTCCAGCGTCTGCACCGCCGACTCGGGCACGGCCACCGCCACCGGTCCGTCGCGGAGCGTGATCTCGGCCTTCACATAGAGGCCCGGCCGCCAGCGCTGCTCGGGATTCGGCAGCACGATCCGCGCGATCAGCGTCTGGGCCTCGGGCGAGCTTACCGGCGAGAGCCACGAGATCGTGCCCGTGGCATCCGGTCCGCCGTCATCGGCGTGAATCACCGCCACCTGCCCCACCCGCACGCGGGCCTGGTCGCGCTTGGGTACGTTGAGGTCGATCCAGACGTCGCTCAGGTCCGCAATCGTGTACAGCGCCGCGCCGTCGCCAACCGTCTCGCCCGTGCTGGCATCGCGGTCGACCACCACACCGGAAATCGGGGCCTTCACCTCGATCGCCGTGAACGACTGGTTGGCCTCGACCACCGCCACGGTCTCGCCCGCCTGCACCGCGTCGCCGAAGGACTTGCGGGTCTCGCGGACCATCCCGCCAAAACGCGGGGCGGCTCGGGCGACGCGGTTGCCGTTGAGCTTCACCCGGCCGTAAACCGACAGTGTCTCGCGCACGTCCGCCGGTCCGGCCGTCGCGACCACGACGCCGGCGCGCTGCGCCGCCTCGGGCGTCAGCCGCGCCTGCAGCTCGGGCGACTCATAGGTCCAGCGATGCGCCCGGCCGCCATGCTCGGCCACGACCGTGACGGTGAACGAGTGCGGCTCGGCGACCTCGTCGGTGCTGCGCGCGAAGTCGGCCCCGGGCACGAAGGCGTGGTGCTCGACGGTGCCGTCGGGACGCCGGAGCTCGACCGTCAGTTTCACTTCCACCGGCGCGACCGGTTGCCCATCCTGCGTGAACCACGCGCGGAACCCGGGCTTCTCGTCCTGCTCGACGATCGCCAGCTCCACGCCAAAGCCGGCGTCCGCCAGTGCGTGGCCGCCGTGCGGGCCCTTGGGGGCTTCGGCTTTGTCGTGCTGATCGTGCTCGTCGGGGGAGCCGGCTTGCTCGTGATTGCTGGCGAAAATGTAGGACGCCATGCCCCCGCCGAGGGCGAGGATGGCGAGAAGCGTGATCGGTAGCTTGAATTTCATGGCAGGGAATCAGGGTTGAGTGAGGAGTTGGGCCACGGCTCCCGTCGGGGCGCCGGTCAGGGACTCGAGCCGGGCCAAGGCGAGGGCGTAGGCCATTTCGGCGTCGAGCAGGTCGCGCTGGACCGCGACGAGGGCGCGCTGCGCGTCGAGGACATCCATCAGCGGCAGCTGGCCTTGCTCATAGGCATGGCGCACGGCCGCGTAGGCCTCGGTGGTGGCGGGCAGCGCCTGCTCGCGCAGGGTGCGCGTCGCCCGGTGGGAAACGGTGAGATCCTGCCAAGCGGCCGAGAAGGCCGCCCGGAGCTCAACCTCGACCGCGCGCACGCCCAATTCGGCGCCGGCCAGGGTTTCGCGCGCGGCGCGGATGTTGCCCTGGTTCTGGTTGCGGGCCGGCAGCGGCACGGAAAGGCCGGCGACAAACCCGGCGTCGGAGCCGTCGCGCAGCAGTCGCAGGCCGCCGCCGACCGTGACATCTGGCACGCCCTGGGACTGCTCAAGCGCCAGGGCGGCGCGCCGGCTCTCGATCTGTAGGCGCTGCAACGCCAAACGCGGATGCTGGTCGAGACGGGCCAGCAGGTCGGCGCGGTCCGGCAGGGCATCCGGTGCGCGCAGGACTCCTGCCACCTCGCCCACCTCGGCCGGTTCCCCACCCCAGGTGGCGGCCAGCGTGGCGCGGGCGATGGCGAGCGTCGCCTCGGCGCGCGCGTGCTCCGTCTCGGCGGCCGCCAAGACGGCACGGGTGCGGGCGGACTCCGCCGGCGAGGCGGCGCCGGCCTTCACGCGCTGGTCGACCGCGGCAGCCATGTCGCGCGCCAGCCGGAGGGGCTCCGCCGCAAGAGCGAGGCGGGACTGCGCGGCCAGAGTCTCCAGATAAGCCGACGTGGTCGCGGCCAGCAGGTCGGCGTGGCGCACGGCGGACTCCTGGGCGGCCGCGGCGCGCTCGCGTCCGGCGAGGGCGACGCGTTTCTCGCGCTTGCCCCCGCGCTCGAGGGTCTGGCTGGCCTGCACGGTGGCCTCGAGACTGCGGGCGCCCTGGATCACGCCGGTGCCGGCGAAATTCTCGAGCGTGACGTCGAGGGTCGGAGCCGGCCGCTGGCGGGCCTGCTCGATGCGGGCCTCGGCGGCCCGCTCCTCGTGAGCTTGAACGGCGAGCAGCGGATTGCCCGCGACGGCGCGCGCGAGGGCGTCGGCGAGCGTGAGCGGAGCGAGCGCCGGCTCGGCCGCGGCGAGCGGCAGGGCGAGCGCGGCGAGGAATGGAATGGATCGAAAATGGATGCGTCGGGACATGGTGAGTCAGGGAAACAGGGTTCGGGTAAACGGATGCGACACCGGCGACGCGCGCGGGCGTCGTCAGGACACAATCCGGCTAGGCACTCCGTCCGCGCAGGGACGGATCAGGCCAGGGAATCCGGGGCGCGCGCGGGCAGCGCGGCGCGGCGCACAAACGACCAGGTGCGGACGACCCGTTCGATCTCGGGCGTGCGCGTGGGCGCAAACGCCGCGGACGGCTCAACCGCCGGGAGCGGTTCGAGCACGACCAGCGAGGCGAACGCGACGAGGACCGGCGGCTCGATGCGGGCGGAAAAGCCGACCTTGCGGAGGGCGACGCCCTCGACCGCCTGGCAATTATCCTTGGCGCAGACCTCCTTGCAGGAGCTGCCGCCGCCGTCGCAGTGCGAGAAGAACTCCGTGCCGATCGCCTCAAGCCCGCAGTGGTGCGTGGCCGGTAGCCAGAGCACCAGCAGGAGCAGCGCGACAAATTTGGACACGGCTTTCACAGGAGCGTCGCGAATGGAACGAAGCATTTCGCATTCGTCCAATCGAAAATTCTCCGCTCCCTCGTTTTGGTCCGTCCGGACTACCACCGGGCCGCGGACCATCGTAGAGTTCACCCCCAAGCGCCAAACCCACCGTAAATCGCCGGGACACCACGGGCCATTGCCCTAGTTCCACCGACGCTTGATCCACGTCACCAGACCCAGGCCGAGGAGAATCATCGCGCCAGAGTCGGCGTGCTTGGGGACCGACTTGTTGGCCGGGCCGGCCGACACTGGGATACGGCGTTCGAACGCCGCGGGCTCCCGGATTTGCCCGGGACGAGGCACGTCACGCGGAGCGTGACCGAGCTCGATAGAGCTGCTGCCCGAGCCACACGCCGGCCGTCACATCGTAAGCGGCGCAGAAAGCCGGCCACCACGCCGGCACGCCGCCATTGTCGATCACATGCGGATGCACCACGTCAAAGAGCCCGTGCCCAACCAGAGCGACTACGACGAACCAGGCGCTCTTCTTGAACCCAATCGCGGCGAGCGTGGCGAAGCCCACCCCGATGGTTGCCTCGACGGGAATCGCCGCCCCACCACCGATGGCGGCGAACAGCACATACAGGAACGCGATCACGATCATGACCGTGGGATAGAACGCGCGATCGCGATCCAACCCGAACCACTGGGCGAACACGCCCACCGCGAGGGCCAAGCCGATGCCAATTGAAATGGCCATGAGCTAGAGCCAGCGTTGCCTCCCCAACGTGTAAAGAACGAACTCGATGCCGAAGCGCTTAAGCGTGAGCGCAGCCCCATCGGTGCAACCACCAGCGCGATGGAACGTCGAAGCCGGCGAGATCACAGACCACAAGGCCAGACTCGCCGGACAAACTCGCCAAGAGCGTTCGGTCGTTTTCCGCCTTAGGTGGCGCCCGGACCGGCCGATAGTGAAAGGCTGGCCCGGCCCAGTCGCGTCAGCCCGGAAAACGGGCATTGACAACCTGCGCCGTCGCCCTGTTTTTCATCCCCTCTTTCGGCTGATGCAGGTCGGCCGGAAAGCCACGTTGCCCGGTAGCTCAGTGGCAGAGCAGGTGACTGTTAATCACTTGGTCGCTGGTTCGATCCCAGCCCGGGCAGCCATTCGCCGCGCTCCGCTTGCTCATGGCGAGCCATCCGACGCCGGGGCATGAAGTTAAGTCAGAGCACAAGGTTCAGCACGTAATTGCTGGATGTCCCACGGCGCCACCCGATCCTTTTCATTTCCTTGTTAACTCCGAGCAAGGCCAGACAGCGAACCTGGTCCGCGACGGCTACAATTAACAAATAAGTGCCAGATCCCCTTGTGTGGGCCAATGCGATCGCTGCTGGCGATCGTTCAGTCAGCGCGAAAGAGCGTGATTGCGGAGTCCGCCGCCATTGCGAGTCCGGCGTCGGAGGCTTCTGTGAGGACTAGTGTCATGCGCGCAAACTGGCCGGCAGGATGGTTGGAGTTCTGCCGATGACGAATTTCACGCTGGCGTCTCAATGAGCGCCACGACGGGCGGCTTTTTGAAATGTCGCTTCGGCGACCAACCTTTCGGCAGGCGCTTGCCGAAAGGCGTCTTGATCTCTCCCTTCTGGACGCCGACGACAAAGAGATGCTCGATGGCCTGCCAGAATTCCTTTTCGCTCAGGATGGAGCGCATTTCGTTAACGACGCGCGTTTCGACCACCACATCGTCATGATTCTTTGGATCGACGAGATGCTCGATGGACGGAGCCATTGCGTCCTCCGGCGGCAGGTCCGGGCGGATCAATAGGTCGCTGAAATAGCCGCGCACGTGCCCGCTCTTGAGGCATTTTCGGATGGCGTTGCGTTTGCGCTTCCCGCGCAAACGGATGTTTCCGGTCGCACACCACTTTTCCCAAGTGGCGGGGATCGCCAGTTCGGGTGGAGGCGTGGACATAAGGCTAACATGTCGAGCGGGCGGGAAATCGTCACGTTCAATGGTGCGGGGCCGTACAGTAAACGGCGGCCCAGGGGCTGAAGGCAAAGGATCGCTGCTCCGCGGAATTGCGCAGAAATACCCGGCTTGGCATCCTCGTTGTCGTCGCTAGCGTCTGCCCACTCCTCTAATGCATGAAGGGCGAAGACGCTAGACGCGAGATGGTACGCCAGATGCGCGTTCCGATAACGTTCGATCTGGCGGAAGCACAACTTGACGAATTGCGCGCCTATGCCGAACACAGCGAACGATGGGTACGGCTGGCACTCCGGGACTTTCGGGCGCGGGCGGACATCAAAATGAAGCTGGCGGATCCTTACAGTGAAGGCTCGCAGGCGCTTATTGAGTCCTTGGCCGAAGATTCGGACCAACTCGAAAGCACGTTTCCCAACATTCTGCGGATGTCATTATTGATGCAATGCTGTTCGGCCTTCGAGCATAGTCTAGTAAAGGTTGCCCAGTGTTTCGAAAGTCCGGGAGTGACCTCATTCTTGGATGTCGCGAACGACACGGGCATCAAGAAAGCCCGGACTTATCTCAAGAAGACTGGCGGCGTCGCATTCCCCGATCAGACCGAGGCTTGGAGCGACATCGTGAAGGTGTTCGACGTTCGCAATGTCGCGGTCCACGCCAACGGCACGGTTTTGGAGAACCCGAAGCATCCTAAGCAGGCCAAACACAAGGCGCATTTCAAGGCGTTGCAGGCGCGTTGGCCCGATGACCTGCAATTGGACCGATTCCGGCAGATGACTTTTTCAGCGACCTTCATCCCGAAAGTCCTCGACGTATTTGAGACCTTCCTGCGCGAGCTCCGGCGACAAACGCGCGCCCGTTTGCGCGAGAAGTGAGGAGCGCGAAGGCAGCGAATCGTGAGACGCGGCACGTTGCCGAAGCGATCAATGGAGAATCGCTCAGGCGCTGCCGGAATCTGGGACTTTTGCTTTAACGCCTAGGCCGCTCTGCCAGACGATGGATTCGGTCATTCGCTCGGCCAGCAGTTCGGCCAATTTCTGCTGCGTCAGCGATGAAACCGTGGACGGAGGGATGCCGGTTTCGGCGAGAAGCTCAACGAGGCGGTCCTTCGCGGTATCGCGATAGCCGGCGAGCATCAAGTCATACAACTCCAAAGGGTTCTCGGCTTTCTGCTTCGGTTCTTCCCGGCCAAAAAACGTCTGAGGCGATTCGCGGTAGGCGCGGATTTCCTGCTCGCTTAACGGAATCGTGACGACGCCTTGGCTGCCGTCCGGCATTCCCACAATACAGTAGGCGAGTTTTTCCGATTCGGCGACGTTGCCCTGCAGCAGGACCGCCTGTACCATCCCCTTCGTGGAAGGCACGAGATAGGTGTGTCCAATCAGCAACCGGTTCGCCGGCGGCTTTTCCGCGAAGGCTTGGACCTCGCCGTCGAAACTGAACGGGATCGCGGTATTTTCGCGCATGGATTTCATCAGCGCATTGATCGCCGCATGGCGTTCTCTCGCTTCCAGCGCACTCCGCAGGCTCGGATATTGGCCCTCGACCCGGAAATCATCCATCTTGTAGCCCTCGAAAAGATAGGCGGGAACGAAGGGTCGCTCCACCGTTGCCGGCGGATTGTTCGAGATCACTAAATAGGCCGGTGGAGCCGGCGCGCCCTTGATGGGCTGAATCGCCTCGAATTCCCGGATGCGGCCCAGGACTTCCATCAGCAATCTTGCCTGCTCCTCCGGCGGGCGGAGGGTGTCGTTAACTTCCAGAAAAACCAAGCGCGGATGATCGGCGTCCTTTGCCAGCGCGTTGTAGAGCTGACGGGCGACGTCGGGCGGCTGTTGGGTGGAATGGCGAAACTTCGCCTCAACGGACAATTTCTGGCCCGAGGCGCGATGGGTCGCGGTGAACTCGCAATGCGATCTCTTTCCGTTGGTCTCGTCCTCCAACTCAATGTCGAAACCGGCGCGGATCATGGCGCCGGTCACCCGGGCCTCAAAATAGGCGCCATAGAACTGGTCTCGGTGTTGGAGACGCTCGACCAAGCGCTCGTGCACTTTCCCGTTGTTGTGCGAAATCAAATAGAGGTCGTAGGCCAGGCCCATGTAAGCCGCGACCAACGCCGTCATCGGCGCGCCCTCCTTGCGCTTCGTGTATTCGTTCATGTAGCGAACGACGTCTTCGTACCAGACCATCAAGGGATGGCGGTCCACACGCGGTTTCTTCAGTTCGATATTGGCCCACGGACCGCCCAGCACGTCCTTGATGTAGAAACCGAGGAAGTCGTGGAAATGCTTCCATCTCGGTGAGTGGTACAGTTTCGAGCCCGAGGCGACGAACCACACACCGTTGAATTTGCTCGCGATGATCGGTCGTCCTCGGCCCTGTTGCAGCATTCGCTGCAATTCGGGAATCGGCGTCCCGGTTTCCGAAGGCTTCCCGGCCGGCGTGAATTTCCCGTCAAGCCCTCGGGTCAAGGCCCGGAACCGCACCGGCGCCGCCGCGTCCCGTTCGGCCTCCGGGATTTCGCCCAGCACTATCGGCGAAAGCGTCGGGACATGGCGGAGTGCCGCGGCCAGCGATTCCTCGACAAACCGCAACGTCCGCTCGTCGAACATCCTCATCGCACCTGCCTGGACAGGGATCGACACGCCGGCTCCTGCGGCATCGTTCGGCACCGCCAGGAGGTCGGTCAAGCGGTATGTATCGCGGATCCATTCCTGGTTCGCGCTCCTCAAGATCACGGCCAGCGGATCTTCGGCACCGAACCAAGCCGCAGCCCATTTCGCGAGCGCGGCGTAGTTCCGCACCGGAGCATTGCGGCCCAGAAGCTGCGCGAAAATCGGTGCAAAGGCATCGAGCGCCAGACGAGCCTCGGCGGCAAACGCACGGATCAGTTGGCCGCATTCCTCCGCGCGACCGGCCGCTGCGGCGGGCTGATGTTTCGCCTCGATTTCCTTTGCGGCCAGCAGTCGCGGTTGAACCTGCAACAACAGTGCTTCGCCCACGGCATGTCTGCGGGCCACCGCCAGGTCGTACCATGGCAGCAAGTTCACCCACTGATAGCTCACCCGCGCCACAATCGGATTCGCGGATCCGTAGTCCGAAAGTTTCCGCAGCTCGAAAGGCATCGGGTCTATCCTCGGTTCCGGCGGTATCGGGCCACGGTGAACGAATCCACGTTGCCCAGTTCGGTCTGCGGGCCGGGCCGTCCCCACGACCTGGGGTAGTACATAGGGTCAGGCACTCAAATGTTAACTAAGTTCGCTCAAGTATCGGGGTTGCAGCGTTGAATTGCTCCGGGCAACAAAACTTGTGCCGACTTCACTTGTCATCTTTGTAGAATTAACAATCAAGTGCCTGACCCCTTTGGTGGTCTTGGAACATAATCGGACACCAGATCCAAGTGCTCAGCTAGTTTTCCTTTTGACTGTTCGTTCGCTGACCATCACCTGCTCGCCCAAGCTTGTAAGCGTCCAAAACAAGCCCATTCCCCCGGCCGTCGTTTTTAAATAGTCAATGGTCACCAATCCTAGCGCCTTGAGCTGAATTGAAATCGTTTTGAACTCCTGATCTTCTATCGCCGGACTATGGCCCGGCGCCGGAATGGTATCCGCAATCGCCCTGGAAAGAGTGGCTTTGACAGAGCTGTCTCCCGGCCTGCTCATCAGATACGGCGCTAGCAAAGCGAATATTTTGCGCCACGTGAGCGATGTTTTCCACGATTTGTCGTAGGAACCATGCGGAGAACCAACTCTGCTATTGCCGTTGACTTCGATCTCGTCGTCGAAATCGGCCAAGTCTGGAATGGTAGATTTCTCGTTGAAGCTGACCAGCGATAGATTTTTCTTAAGCTCACCATTCTCTTTTCTAAGCTCATTGATTTCAATCAACACGTCATTGCTCGCAACGGACGATGCACGAACCCAACCAATGGCGGGATACGTTTTAATTGTCTTAGATAGACTCAGAACAACCAGCCCAGGGAGCTCATCTGCATTTTTCCAAAACTTCACCAGTCGATTTGACCTCACCTTATCCCTGAAGTCCGCGAGTTTTTTCCGTAGATCGGGTTCGATGTCAGATTTATTTACCGCGATCGAATCTGGGTCTTCATGTATCAGGGCGACGATCTTGATGTTCCGGGAATTTGCGTAATCGAATTCCTTTTCCGTGTAACTAATACCGTCCGCAGTAACCGAACCATAGCGGCCTCCGATGATAATTAGGTAGTAATCACAATCATCGATCACTCGCTTTATGAAATCCCACTGCGTTTCATCCACCGCAGGGAACAGTTCCATACCCGCAGGAATGCAGTCCATCTCCATGAGAGCTTGAATGACTCTTTGACGCTCAGCTTTTAGGTCTGCGTAAGTAGAGCTTACGAATACTTGGTACCGCTTATCCATTTTCTAGGGCTGGAGACGTGCCATCTTGGCGTTGCAATCGTTACGTTGGACGGACGAGAACGAGGCGTGACGCTGTGCGCTGTCTTGCCTGCCGACCTGTTAGGCATTAGTTGCTAGTGGCGTCACCCTCCGAAAGAGGGACGAAATTTTCGCCCATGGTGTCGCCCCTGATCTGCCGGCAATCGTCGCACAACCGAATACTCGCCACAACATCTCGGGCAAACTTCATCTTTAGAATCTGATACTCACGCGATTCCTCATCGCCGCAGACGGAACAAACATTCTTTGAACCAGCGAGCTTGATGATCTGCTCGGTCTGCGAAGCTTGCTGCGGGTTCACCTTATTCAGAGCGGCGAACCACTCCTTAGTGTGCGGCTTATAATAGTGCGGCATAACGATGGAATTGTTGTATAACGTCACTGATGGACCACGTCCCTAGCTGGCGCCTGGTTCGGTTTTTTCGTCATGGAGGTGGAACCGGAATTTTGTGCCGATTATTCTTCAACTGGCGCTGATGGCGACAAACGGATTTCACGAGCTCTTGGCCCCGGGTCGCCAATAGATACGCACGCTTATCAATCTCTGCCAGCGGAGCAGATGCATCCGCCATCGCGTGCATCAGATCATTTCGTTCATCCTTCCACGTGTCGATGCTACCTAGAATCGCTTCAGGAAAGTAAGCCTGCAAAAGCGCATCCTTCTTCCTTCTCGCGCGAATGAGCTTTAACTTCGGACCGAGCATTCGAATCGCATTTCCGCCGGCATCGAGCGCGCCACCGGAACGTTTCAACACGGCGACAAGACGGTCCTCCACAATGGCGTAGGCATACCAACTCGCTTCGAGATAGAACTCGGCGAGGATCGCTTTGGTCATGCGGACCATGAGCTCCTCGTAGTGCTTTTTCTTGCGATGCGGTTTCTTCATTTCTTGCCAAGCGTTGAGATCAACCACGGCTGCGCGCCAGCCCGGACGTTGGTTGCGTGGATTGGTTAGGTCCTTTTCGTTTGAGATCACGATACAGCTTGTTCCAGTAGCTAACGAGCTCCACGTGCTGATCGTGCGACACCCATGCGGTATTTTCCAGCGCGGACGTGGAGCCGCCGAAAACAACGGGCTGAACATACCACTTGATCTTGCCGGCGAGCTTTGGGTCCATGCGTAACTTCAGAGACTCCGCTGGAAAAGGAAATGCCTCTAGCTCTTCTCGCGCCAGCGGGACGGTCGGCACGGTGTAATATCTTCCTTCCCTGTCGCAGAGAATGAAATCATCCCAAAATTCTAGACCGACGACAGAGAAGCCGGGAAGATACTCTTGCAGTTGGTAACGTTCGGTGGCGCTAGTCGCCTCGTTCTTGGTCTCATAGAGGGCGAAATACTCGTCGTTGAACCAGCCATCTTTCATCTTGACTCAGGGTTTAGCAAAGAGACCTCACCAAAATTGAGCTAAACGAAGGCAATCGCATCGCAACTGTCTTCTTGCCGGACGCTCAGATGAAAGACGATCACAGAATCAGGCGGAAGCACAGATTGGATAAACTTTTCGGCACAACCGATGCCGAACGGGTTTCTTTGTATGAGGCTGCATTGATTTGCTACTTTTCCCCTGAATTCGACATGGAGTCTAAAGACAGTTTTCCCTCCACGAATCTCAAAATCCTCCAAGATTGCTACAAAAAGGACTTCCTGGTGGTGGTGGCGCAGATTTGTATCGACGACTTACCGTCTTGCCTCTGCTCGGACACGGTCGAACCAAAGTTTGAGCACATCATCACCTTTGATTTGCACAATGACACGGAACGGAGGGCATTCATGGGAATGACTGCGAAGCCTCCGAGTGGGAAATAGCGTGAATGCAGAAGCTAGGGCTCCAACCAATCTTATGTGCCACCCCCTTTGCGTCGGCCATCAGGTTGGGCAACAAACCCGCGAGGTTCGGCGGATTGCCGTTGAGGCGGAGCAATCTCCGCCCCGTACTTTCCTGATGCGCCGCGCCTTTTGTCTCCTGGCCGGGCTCGCCTTGCCGCTCATGAGTGCCCCGCCCACTGATCCCCTACCCCAAGGCGACCGGACGTTTCCGCTCTACGACGGGCCTGCACCGGGCTCCGAGCACTGGAACTGGCCTGAGCGCGTGATCTTCAACCCCACCGTCGAGCTTGAGTTCCTCCAGAATGTCACCCGGCCGTCGCTGGTCTATTTCGCCCCGAACCCGCAGCGCGCCAGCGCCACCGCGGTCATTGTCGCACCCGGTGGTGGCGGCGTGAATCTGACCATCCGTTATGAGGGCACGCGCGTCGCCCGGCAGCTCGCCGACGCCGGCGCGGCGGTGTTCCTGCTCAAGTACCGGCTCGTCGCCCACCCGCTGGAGTCCGATCTCTCGCTCGCGTACAAGCAGGACGAAAACGGCGTGGTCCTCGACGGTCCGCAGAAGGGCGAGAATGTCCGCGCCCTCGCTGAGGCCGACGCCCGCGCCGCGATGGCCTGGGTGCGTCGTCACGCCGCGGAATTCGGCTGCGATCCCCACCGCGTCGGGTTTGTCGGCTTCTCCGCCGGCGGCTATCTGGCCTGCCGGCTGGTCGACGGCCCGCCCGAGACGCGCCCCGATTTCTTTGCCCCGATTTACGGCGCCCACGAGACCGCCGTGAAGCCGGACTCGCCGCCGGTGTTCCTCGCCATGGCCTCCGACGATGACTACGCCGTGCCGCGCTCACTGGCCATGTACCAAGCGTGGCGCGCCGCCCATCGCCCGGCCGAGTTGCTCATCTTCCAGACCGGCACCCATGGCTTTCTCGTCAAGGGCGGCGGCGGCGACCACGTGATCGACCGCCTCGAGGATTGGATGCGCGCCAACGGCTGGTTGCGGAAGTGAAGACCTCTCACAGGAAGGAACGGAGAGGGAAACCGCTAATCCGCACTAATTCACGCTAATGTGTTTCGGACCGGTTTAGCGTGATTAGCGGAGATTAGCGGTTCCACCTTCCGCGTCTTTCTCCGTTCCCTCCGTTAGCTCCTGTGAACCGGATCGTCTTCGGGGCTGCCTGTCTTGACACGCGCGGGTTTCCCGAAACAGTCCGCCGCGTCGTGTTGCGCTGGCGCCACAGTTTCCGGGCCGTTGAGTTTGTCCGCCGTCTGGGCGGCGCCGCCGGCGTCGGCTTGGTGCTCTTCCTCTCGGTGCTGGCCTCCAGCCCGGAGCTCCACCACTGGATCCACGGCGATGACGCCGGCGGATCCGAGGACGGTTGCGCCGTCGTCCAGTTTTCGAGCGGTGTCTCGGTTGCGACCGATAGCGCCATCGTCCAGCAGGGTCCGGCGCTTCGCCCGGTCGCCCTCCGTTCGGCCTCGGCCGACGTTTGCCTCGCGGCTCCCGCCCACCGGCTCCCGCCGGGTCAGGCTCCGCCGCTGAACTGAGTCAGGTGTCCCCTCCGCCAGGGTCCGCGCGTTCGGACCCGGCGTTTGCGCCCGTCCACCCGGACAGCGCCGTTCCGTTCACACCCGCTCCGTTCCGTCATGTCCCTTTCCCATTTTTCCCTCCGTCTTTCCGTCGTTTCCTTTTCCGCCGTCGCCTCCCTCGCCTCCGCCCAGCCCGCACCCGATGGTGCCGCGGCCGCGGAAAAATCCTCGCCCGTCGAGCTCGAGAAATTCGTCGTCACCGACGAGCTCGACCGCGCCCGCGAGGACATTGTCCCGAGTCTCGGCGCCACGTCGTTCCAGATCTCCATCACGCAGCTCTCCGCCCAGCCCCAGGGCCCGGACGCCGCGTTCAACCAGGTGCTGCTCCGCGTGCCGGGCGTCGCCC
>CAYYGV010000009.1:0-56216 GCA_964471615.1 uncultured Opitutaceae bacterium | reverse complement strand
CAGCACCGAGTTCGACGCCAACCCGCGCCATCCCGTCATCAACATGATGGAGGAGCAGAAGAAGATCAGCGACAAGGGTGCCACGATGCGGCTCGGCAGCTACGAGTGCGCGCTCACGCCCGGCACGCACGCCGCGCGGGCGTACGGCGCGACGAGCGTCCGCGAGCGTCACCGCCACCGCTACGAGGTGAACAACGCCTACGTCGACCAGCTCCAGAAGGCCGGCATGGTGATCAGCGGCATTAATCCGCGCCGCAATCTCGTCGAGATCATCGAGCTGAAGAACCACCCGTGGTTCCTCGCGGTGCAGTTCCACCCGGAATTCCAGTCGAAGCCCAACCGCGCCCACCCGCTGTTCGCCGCCTTCATCGGCGCGGCGATCAAGCAGGGGAAGAGGTAGTAGCGGGTAGCGTGTAGCGCGTAGCGGGTAGCCAAACCGCGATAGCGGAAGGCGGCCGGGCTTGGTGCCTGGCGTGCAGGCGTGCGCCCGACGACCTCGGATCATTCCGTCTGGCCAGTTTCGCGAAGAATCCATCTACTGCTTCCCAGCCGCCGGCAAACCGCTACTCGCTACGCGCTACTCACTACCCGCTACTCGAAACCCGATGCTCTTCTCCCCCAAGAAACTCCTCGTCATCGCCGGTCCGTGTTCGCTGGAGAACGAGCGCGTCTGCCGCGCCGTCGCCGCGACGCTCACGAAGGTCCGCCGGAAATTCCCCGCGCTGAACCTCGTGTTCAAGGGTTCGTTCGACAAGGCCAACCGCACCTCCGTCGCCGGCGCCCGCGGCACCGGCCTCGAGGCCGGGCTCGAGCTGCTCGCGATGGTCCGCCGCGACTACGGGTTCCCCGTGCTCACCGACATCCACGAGCGCGCGCAGGTGAAGCCGGTCGCCGCCGTCTGCGACGTGCTGCAGATTCCCGCCTTCCTCAGCCGCCAGACCGACCTGCTGCTCGCCGCCGCCGCCAGCGGTCGCGTCGTGAACGTGAAGAAGGGGCAGTTCCTCTCTCCGCAGGAGATGACCTACGTCACGGGCAAGCTCCGCGAGGGACGCGCGAAGGAAATCTGGCAGACCGAGCGCGGCACCACCTTTGGCTACAACAACCTCGTCGTCGACATGCGCTCCTTCCCGATCATGGCGCAGAACGGCTACCCGACCATCCTCGACGCCACCCACAGCGTGCAGCTCCCCGGCGGCGCGGGCGGCAAGAGCGGCGGCCAGCGGGAATTCGTCCCGCCCCTCGCCAAGGCGGCGCTCGCCGCCGGCGCGGACGGACTCTTCCTCGAGACCCACCCGGATCCGGCCAACGCCATCTCCGACGGCCCGAACATGATCCCGCTCAAGGATCTCCCGGACCTCCTGGCCGACTGTCTCGCTGTCTGGCGCGCTGTGCGCCGCTAGCGGCGCGCGGCGGGTCGAAAGTCGAAGGTCTCAGGTCGAAGGTCGGGTGCGCGTCGCGGCGCGACGCCGGCTGGCCGTCCTTCGACTTTCGACCTGTCACCTTCGACGGGCACTGGCCGGCTTCCGCCGGCCAGTGCCTGCGCTCCCTTGACCACGGCTCCGCGGCTCGCACACTCGCGCCAACAAAAAAACACCCATGGATTCCCTTATCATCGACGTGCCCGTGCCCTCCATGGGCGCGACGGTCAGCGAGCTCAACGTCATCGTCATCAAGATCGGCGCCGGCGACCGCGTCACCAAGGGGCAGCGCCTGGCCGATCTTGAGAGTGACAAGTCCGCCTTCGAGTTTGAAAGCCCGTGCGACGGCGTGGTGCGCGAGGTGTTGGGACAGCCGGGTGCGACCATGAAGTCGGGCGAGGTGTTCTGCCGCATCGAGACCACCGACGCGTCGCTGCGTCACCTGGCCGGCGGAGCCGCCCCGGCGCCCGCCGCCGCGCCGAAGCCGGCCGCGGCCGCCGTGGTCTGGACGCCGCGCGCCACCAAGCTTGCGCAGGAGGCCGGGCTCGATCCGGCGAAGATCACCGACATTGAGGCGACCGGACCGGGCAACCGCGTGTCCGGCGACGACGTCCAGCGCTACCTCGCCAAGCGCAAGGGCTGAGGCTGGGTTCGCCCCGAAGGGCACGAAGCTCACGAAGCCCAAGCTTCCCATCCTCTTCGCGACCTTCGCGTGCTTGGCGGTGAAATGGGTTGCCCTCAATCAGGGATTCACCGCGAAGTCCGCCAAGACCGCGAAGCCCGGACCTCGGGCTTCGTGAGCTTCGTGCCCTTCGTGGCAAAACTTCAGGCCGGAGCGTTCTGCAGTTCGTAGCTGAGCACGCTCAGGGCGTAGACGGCGGCGGTCTCGCAGCGCAGCACGAGTGGCCCGAGCGTGATCGCCTCGAAGCCGCACGACTTCGCGAGGCTCATCTCCGCCGGCGTGAAATCTCCCTCGGGCCCGACCAGCCAAAGCACCTTGCGCGGACTGCGGTGTTGCGCGGCCTGGAACGCGGCGAGCACCGCCTTCAGCGACTTCGCCCCCGGCTGCAGGCTCGCGATCAGCTTCAGGTCGTAGTCCCGCGCCGTCTCCATGAACGCCGCCGCCGGCTGGACCGGCAGCACCTCGGGCAGGAAAGGATTGCCGCACTGCTTCGCCGCCTCCAGCGCCGCCGTCTGCCACTTCTCGGTCTTCTTGTCGGAGCGGTCCCCGTCGAGATGCACCTGCGTGCGCTCACTCTCCAGCGGCACGATGCGCGCCGCGCCGATCTCGGTCGCCTTGCGGACGATCGCGTCCATCGACGGACCCTTCGGCAGCGCCTGGCCCAGGGTGATCGCGTAGGGCAGGGGCTTCGCCTTCTGCCGGAACCGGACCTTCAGGACTGCGGCGTTCTTCCGGTCCGACGCCAGCTCGCAAATCCACTCCGTGCCGCGCCCGTCGAACGCGACGACCGTGTCGCCAGCCTTCGCGCGGTTCACCGCCACGAGATGGTGCGACTCGTCCGGCGAAAGCGCGATCTCGGTCGGCTCCGCGGTGGTGGGCGAACAAAAGGCGCGGAAGTCAGGCATGGCCCCGAGTGGAGTCCGCGCGCTTCGCGGTGACAAGCCCAGGCCGGAAAACGAAAGGGCGCCGGACTTTCGCCCGGCGCCCGATCGAAACTACAAACGATACGCTAACCTCTGGGTAACCTATAACGGAGAGACAGACGCGGTGGCTGAATGAACGTTCAAAATTTACCGCAATAGATGCGCAGCCCAGGTTCGCTGGGGGAATCCTACTCCTCATGGGGTTACATAAACCATTGTATATAAGTTTTCTGTGGTCCATCCGAAGCAACGTTGTATTTCGAAAATTTTCGTCCGGCCGCCCGGAATCTCCGGGACGCGGCTGCCGTCAGCGAAAGCTTTCGCGCGCTCGGAGACGTGAAGCATTGCGCGTCCGGATCAGACCCGGTGGCATTCAAGGCGAACGCGCACCTTTGCTGGGAGACTCGACCTCATGCTGACAACCTCTGTTCAGGACTGGGAAGATGTACCGACCAACGAGCCGCGTCACCTAACCCGTGACGTCGGTCCGCAAACCGAGGTCCTGCCATGAGTGTCCAACCTGCCCCGGGCTCTGTAGCGGTTGCGGCGGACTTTCCGCGCTTTGTCGTGCCCGGCCACGAGGCTGCGATGCAGTCGCTCCAGTCGCTCTACTGGCTGCACTACGAGTCTTCCGGCCCGATCATTCCGCTGTGGGACGAGTGGATTCCGAAGGCCACGCTCTGGCCGGCGCGCGACGGCGACCAGCGACTGCACATGCGGCGCCTCTGGCGTGACGCGCTGTCGAGCCGGCCGCTGGATGCGGAGGGCTACGTTCGGATCATGCAGGACGATGGTGCGGCGCATGCGGACGGATGGCCTTTTCCGAACTGGGAGTCCGCCGGCGGCGTCGGCTGGCATTTCCGCCGGATCGGCGTGGTGGCTTACGACGTTTCGACCGTTGACGCGAGCGGCTGGGAAATCTCCGGCGGCACGATCGGGAAGATTTCCGAGCGGGGGTTGGAGGTTGAACTGACCGGAACGACCTCCGCGCTCCTGACTCCCGCGTTCGCGATCGAGGCCCGGACTTCGCCTTGGCTGCGGCTCAACTGGTGGGCGACGGCGCTGGACGGCGCGGAGTGCCATGTTGAATGGAGCACGCGGGAGCATCCCGGGTTTTCGCCGCAGCGCCGAATGAGCTTTGCGCCGGCGACGCAGGGCGAGATGCGCCACTTCCTTCCGTTCGGAGCCAAACCGGGCACGGTCGCGACGGTGCGCACCGACACGCGCACGATGATCCCCGTTTACCGGCACCCCGCCTGGCAGGGCGAGATCACCCGGTTGCGGCTCACGTTTGCTCTCACCCGTCCCGGGCCGGTACGGGCGACCATCAAGTCCTTCCATACGGCGTGTGACACCCGGCACACGGTCAACAACCCGAACTTCATTCGCGGATGCCACGATTACTTTCTCTGGACAGGAGACCGCGACTTTCTGCGCGGCCAGATGTCGCGGGTCCGCGAGGCCATGCGTTTCATCATGCGGGAATTCGACACGCGCCGCCGTTGCTGCGTCTACACGACGTGGCCGGGACATGAGGGCCGCAGCGGCGTGCGCCGGCAGGATGGAGGGAAGCAGATCATCCGTGGCGAGGGGATCGGCTCCAATTACTGGGACCTGCTGCCGTTCGGCGGCGAGGATGCGCTGGCGACCGTGTACTATTACGACGCGCTCGGCGATCTCGCCGAGTTGGAGGAGATCGTCGCGGCGCACCCGGAGTGGGGCGAGCCGGCGGGCGGCGACGCCTTCGATCCGGCCGACCTGCGCGCGCATCGTCGCGCGGTGCGGGACTACGGGACGAAGCGCTTCTGGAATCCCGCGACCGGGCGGTTCGGGACCGTGGACCTCGACGGCGTCCTGCACGACTACGGGTTCACGTTCCTGAACAACGAGGCCGTCTACCATGACTTCGCCACGCCGGAACAGGCGGCGGCGATTCACGCGTGGCTGGGCGGCAAGCGGACCGTGGCGGGAGACGACTCGACGGGCGCGGATATCTACCACTGGCGCTTTGGTCCCCGTTCCACGACGCGGCGAAATCTCGACTACTATTTCTGGGGTTGGGCCGATCCCGAGAGCATTCCCTGGGGCTACCAGGTGCAGGATGGCGGCGCCGTGCTGGGCTGGTCGTACCACGACCTGATGATGCGCGTGAAGACGGCGGGGCCGGACGACACCTGGGCTCGCCTGGAGGAAATTGTGCGCTGGTTTGAGGAGGTCCGTGCCGCGGGCGGGTACCGGGCCTACTACGAACAGGACGCGACGCGGGGCACCATGCAGGGCGGCAACGTCGCCGGCGGGCTCGGGCTCGACCGGGAGTTCTTCGAATCAGTCCTGGTGCCGAATGTGATGCTCTACGGATTCATGGGCCTGCAGCCCACCGTCGGCGGCTGCCGCCTCGAGCCGCGTCTGCCGAAGGCCTGGCCGAGCCTGACCATCACGCGCGTGCACCTCCGCGACCACGTTCTCGCGATCACTGCGGACGCTACGACCCGGACGATCACGGTTGCCGGCGTCGTGCCGGACGACCCACTGACCATTGAAAGCGCCCCAGGCTGGACGGTGGTAAAGCGATCCGGCGACTGAGGCCGTCTACCTGCCCGCTTGGCCGGCAGGCCCGTCGGGCTTGCCGAGTCAAAGCCGCCCCAAGCGCCCGGCCCGTCTGCACCCGCTGCACGCGGGTTTCGACGCGCCAGTCTTCTGGCCGCAGTCGCGGCGGCGAAGACTGGTGCCCGGAGTGGGGGTCGAACCCACATGCCTTTAGGGGGCGACGGATTTTGAGACCACCTCAGGGTGCGAGCGCCATGAAAATATATCTACATGAGGCTCGCGTGGTTCGGGTCTCTTTAGTAGAAGGTCTGACCGCGTCCAAGCTGGGGTCTGTGCTACAGCCGGCGCGTCCAATGCAGAACAATCTAGACCAATGCCAAATAAACGGAGACTCCCTATGAGTAATGAATACAAGGGAGTTACGGATGATTGTGGCCGGCGCATACCGGGTCTTTGGGAGCGCAATGGTGTGTGCTACATGCAGCTTCGCGTGAGGCAACCGGACGGTCGAATGCTCCCCCGGCGCATTGTTCTCGAATCAACCACTCCGGCCGCGTGCATCGCAGAAATGGAACGCAAGCGGCAGATCCGCAATGACGGGGCCGAAGCTGGCGAACCCCTCTCAATACCTTCATTTGGCACCTGCTGCGACCGCTATTTGGACCTGCACGAACACATGCCGCAGGCCATCAAACGCCAGTCCACCATCAAGCGGGAACGCATCAGCCTGAACTGTTGGCGTCGGCATTTCGGTCACGTCCGCCTCAATGCCATTAGCCCTCCGATGATCTACACCTTCATGCAGAATCGGCTTCGCCGCGGGAGAAGCCCACGGACGGTCAACATCGATGTCATCAACCTTCGGCAGGTGTTCAAATTCGCGAGGGAACTCGGCTACCTGAAGGAATTGCCGACCGATGGCGTCAAGCCCCTGCGCTATAAAGCGCCGGTCCGACCGTTGCTCAAAGACGAGCAATTCAACCTGCTGTGTGTGAAGGCGGATACCTCGACCAATCGCTCCGGCCCAATTCTCGCCAATTTCCTTCGCTTCCTTGCCTACAGTGGCGGGCGCTACCGCGAGTCGCTCCGCCTAAAGTGGAAGGATGTTTCGTTTGAACTGCGACAGGTCACGTTCGGCAGCGACGGGCTTTCGAAGAACGGCAAGGCTCGGGTGGTTGATTTCAATCCGGCACTGGAGGCGCAACTCCGGACCATGCACGCGCGGCGCGCTCCCGACTGCAAATACCTGTTCCCTTCGCCCCAGCGCGGCCAGCGGGACATCCCGGCCAGCGATTTGCGCGGCAGTCTTTTCACCGCACGCAAGGAGGCTAGTTTGGAATGGGTCGGCTTCCACGACCTTCGTCACTTCTTTGCCAGCTACTGCGTGATGTCCGGAATCGACTTCAAGACCATCGCCGAGTGGCTCGGCCACGAATCCGGCACTGGTTTGATTGACAAGGTTTACGGCCATCTGGCCGCCGATCACAAACGCCGCATGGCCCAGAAAGTAAGCTTCACCTTGGCCTCGCAATTTTCGGCCCTCGCGTCCTAACGTGCGACTTTAGCAGTCCATCGTGCTGAACGACAGCTATCAAGAAGGTCTAGCCTCAATTGCGTTGCTGTCTTTTCATTCGGTTGTCGCCCACAGGGGTAGCGGTAGTAGCTCAAGAATTTCTTCATTGTTCATCCAATTCTGTCCGAAAATTGATCCCGATGGAGAGTCTTGGATCCTTGCGGAAGAAAAGTTAGCTTAGGCGAAGATGCATTTCTGGCAACCATAACGCGACAGAAGCAATCGTCCTCGTCCGCTCCTTTTTACTTTGAGCGATTTGGTTCCTGTCACTGCGCCCTAGTCCTTTGAGCGTCATGCTTGGACTGCTTGTTCTGCATAGAATAATTCCGCGTACCCGTTTTCCTGAGCAAGTAGATCGTCGAGGCTAGGATACTGCCACACACGCCCCTGGTTAAAATATAGAAAGTGGTCTGCTCGCCGGAGAGCGCTCTGCTGGTGTGAAATGACCATGACAGTTTTGTCGTGCCCGATTTTCCGGACGAGGTCGAATAGTTCGGTGCGCGCCTTGGCATCGAGCGATGCGTTGGGTTCATCTAGGACAATGATGTCGGCCGCTTGCCTAAAGAGGGCCCGGGCAAGGGCCACCTTCTGCCATTCCCCGCCAGAAAGGTCCGTACCGCCCTCGAACCACAGCCCTAGCGCGGAATCGAATCCTCGCGGCAGTCGATTTGCAACGTAGAGCGCATTGACCTCGGCGAGGCTCGAGGCGATCGATTGGTTGTCCGGTTCGCGGTCCAAGTCGCCAAAGCCGAGATTCTCGCGAATGGTGAGCTGATAACGATTGAAGTCCTGGAACAGGGCAGTGATTCGGGACTTCAATCGCGATTTTTCCCACTGCCCAAGAGGAATTCCGTCGAGAAGCACGACTCCCTCGGTCGGCCCATACATGCCGGTAGCGAGCTTCATGAAGGTGCTTTTCCCCGAGCCATTCCTGCCGACAATGGCTGTGAGTTTTCGTGGCGGAATAAACGCGTCAACATGTCTGAGAGTCCAGGAAGTGGCGCCTTCGTACTTGAATCCAACGTCAACGAAGCGAATCCCCTGCTCGTTGGGGCAGGACTGTTGTGGCGCAACGTTGAATGGGCGGACGAGTTCTAGAGAGGGTTTCACCGCCAGGAACTCAAAAAGGCTACTGATATATAAATTATCCTCGTAGATGTTTGCGATCGTAGCGATGAGGGCGCTAAACCCCGTCTGACATTGTCGCAGGCCTGCAACATAGAGAGTCATGCCCCCAAGCGAGATTTTCGATCCGGCGGCAGCGAAAATGACCTCTGCGTAGGCCCCGAGGAATGCGCCGGAACTGGCAACCTGCATGATCGTGCCCCATTTGAGGCGGCGAAGCGCCACGGCCCTCTCGGCCGCGAAAATCCCCGCAGCCGTTGCGTCGTAACGGGCGACGAGCTGACCCGACAGATCAAAGATTCGCTGCTCCTTACTATGCTCGGGGGTTGTACCGAGATACTCGTAATAGGCCAACCAGCGACTGGCGGTGCTCGTGGTCCGGCTCGTGGCAAACGCCGAATTTACCATTTTCCGTTCTGCAATTAGCGCGCAGCCGGCGATCGCCAGCAAGCACGCCGCAATCTTCGGAGAAAAGGTGACTAAGACTACACTGTAGGCGCCAACCAAAATGAAACTTCGCAGAGCCTGAAAATAATTCTGTAAGATCGACAAAGACTTCGCGGGTGCGTCCCGACGGGCACGAGCAAGTAGCTCCGCGATCCGTGGGTTTTCCAAATCTGCGACCGAGAGACCGGCGGTCTTGATCAACAAGATCTTAGAGATGCTCGTGCTCAGTCGCGAACAAAAAAGTGGGCGCAGCGAAGCTGCTGTACGCTCATTCAGGACATAGAGAGTGACCAGCACAAACTCGATCGAGAGCCACCAAATGATTTGGGTGGTTTGGCCGGCCTCCGCTCCCGGGGCAGTGGCCCGCATGGACACGACCGCATCAATGAGGAACTTTCCCGCCCAGGCGATCGACAACGGGCAGACGGCAGAGACGCTCACTAGTATCCCGAGAATACCGAACGTTCGGCGATGCTCCGGCCACATTAGACTCACGAATCGTGCGCCATGCAGAGCCACATGGGTGGTATTCTCCAGTTGCCTTAATAGTCGTGAAAACAATTGCGCGTAGGGTTCGGAGGCCGCCCAACATGAATATCAGACTCAGGTAGCAAGTAGCAAGGACTAGAAATGCCAGGCGATCACAGAATAACAAACCGAATAGAAAAGAGTGATTGACGGATGCCGCCGCCGCTTGCTTATTCGAGGCATGGTCGCAGTAGGAAAGCGAGCAATTGTCTCGTTGGCCCTTCGAGAAGAGGCGCAGCGCCTCGCGGAAGTGACAACCCCAGTCATGAAATCTTACGCTGAAAAGATTGGGGCCGATTTCGAGCTCATCGTTACTGAAAAAGTTCGCGCTGGTCACGCCAAGTTCGAGAAATACCAACTGTTCGATCTGTTGGCACAGTACCAAAGGATCTGCTATCTTGATTGCGATATTCTCGTGATGCCCGAGTCACCGGACATCTTTGGGGCAGTCGATCACGAACGATTTGGAGCGTTTTTTGACAGCGAGGTAAAAGACAACGACGCAGATATTCCCGCCTGGCGGGAGGAGGAAATCGCCTTTTTCCAACAGGTGAAGGGCGATATTGGCTGGCGCAATTCCTACTTTAATTCCGGGGTGATGGTGATGGAGCGGCGACACCAAAATCTTTTTGATTATCGTAAAGAGCTGTCACCTGGGAAGCGCTGTGTGGACCAAACTCAAATCAACTACGATTTTCAGCGGCTCGGAATTAAGGGTCAAAATATCGGCCCGCGATTCAATTATCTCTTGGCATTGAGCCGCTCTCCCCGTCAGATGCGCGAGCGATTCGACGGCAACTATTTCTTACATTATGCCGGATTCGCGACATTCTATCCGGAACGGTCCCTTTACGAAAAGGTCATAGAGGACCGGCGGTTCGTCTATGGGTTCTAGCGCGGCGATTAGGTTGAGTAATCGAAGATTCATGAAAAATTCCCAAGGGCTCGTGAGGGGGCCTGAAACGAAATCTCGCTTGATATCAGTTGTGGCTGGCCTGCTCGTGTTGATGCAAGTGGCCTGCTCCCCGCGGTCGGTGTACGAGCTCAAAGTGGACGCGCGGACTCCGATTGATTTCATGATGTGGCACAATGACACCGTCGACCAACTGTCCGCCAACCAATGGAAGCTTTTTAACGCATCGCTACAGGAAATGAGATTTCGAATGATGGCGACCTACGAGGCAAACGACAGTGCCACTATCGAGGAGAAAATACTCCAGCGGATCAACGGGAAGAAGGTGGGTGAGATCTATCTCCTCGGGTTCGACGCGAGACTTGCTCGGCTGCGAGGCGACCTGGAACAAAAGGACCAGCTGATGCAGATAAACACCGAAATTCGGACTCGGCCGGACGACCAAGCCTCGAAGGATTACCTTGCCCGACTCCGTGTCCGTCAGCTGGGGGAACGTCAGGAAATTCTGGACGAAATCCGGTCCGTCGAAGGACAGCGGAAGGAGATCGAGAACCGCCTTGCGATGAACCAATGAGCTGCCGATCCGACCTTCAAGAACGACGAGTATTGTTCCCGCGCGCCTTCGATAAGCCCATTTCCCGCTTCAATTTGGCCACATTCGCAACTGATATCCCGAGTTGTTCGGCGATCGTGCTTGCAGTGGCGCCCGCTTGTACCTGACGCGCAAGTTCTTTCCGCATCGATTCCGTAGTTCGGATGTAGGGGCGACGCCCTCCCGTGGGCCTGCGTTGCGGAAATGCCGCACGGATGGCCGCAATCAAATCTTCTACATTGGAAAATCCGAACTTCTCCGGAAGGCTCGCAAGTTCAAGTTGTCGTTGACGCTTGAGTTCTTCCTCAAGAAGCCGGACGCGTTCCTTCGCCTCGGCGATTTCGTTGATTTTTTCGCTGATCACTTCTTCTCCTTTAACTGTACGCGGCCTTATTTCAAGTGTATCCTACCATGGTCTAGGGTCTCCCCAAGTCCGAGATCGGCTCGAGCCTTGCGGATGGCCGATTCGAGTTTGGACGGTGAATCGAAACCAAGGTCGTGCGGCAGAGACGCCAGTTGGGATTTCAACCGGCGGCTCATTCCGGTCATGCGAATGGCGGTTCCCTTCGCTGTGGGGGTAACTTTGGGAGATGGCATAATGCCGACAAGCGTGAGTGCGCGATTAAGATGATTCCACCTCTTGGATCACCGAAATTCCGGTATTGCGCATTCTTGACTTTGCGCAGGATCTTTGAATTGACGCAGCTCACTTTCTATTCCGGCTAGGACTGCGCTGTTTCCTGATGCGTAAAATAAAAATTACCTTTCTGCTACCATTCGCAGATCTTGCCGGTGGCGTGCGAGTCGTTGTCGCCTTTGCGAGGCAGCTTCATGCACGCGGCCATCAAGTCGCGATCTATTCGATGCCGCCGCGGGTTAAGCGATCGCCGAGATCGACGCAAACGGACAAGGCAGGAGAGTTGCCTGTACTGGCCGATTGGCGCCGGCCCGATCGAGGGTTCTTTGCGGGCTTGGAATTTCCACATGTGGTTATCGATCGGTACCGGCCATATACGGACAATGATTTGCCCGACGCAGATATCCTGATCGCGTGCTGGTATGAGGTCGCGTCGGGTATGATGAACCTGTCTCGTCGCAAAGGGCTCAAGGTGCATTTTATACAGCAGTACGACGCGAACCTGATGCGGCGGCCAAAGGTTCGGGCTGTAGATCGCGCTTGGAAGCTTGATACCAAAAAAATTGTGTGTTCGCAGTGGCTGAGAAATTTGGGAAGGGAGCGCTTCGAAATAGCGGATATTCCCGTCGTCGAAAACGGGGTGGATTTGGAATTGTTTAACAGTGTGCCTCGATCTCGATCCCGAGAACCCCGAGTCGGCTTTCTTTTTTCGCCAGTGCCGGCGAAGAACGTGACGCTGGCCCTACATGTGATCGCAGATCTGCGGCAAAGATGGCCAATGCTCAAGGTCTTAGCACTCGGCGCAGAACTTCCTGGCAAGGTTGGTTCTCTCCCAGAAGGATGTGAGTTCCATTATCGTCCGCGCCAAGTGGATCTCAAGAAAATGTATTCGAGCTGTGATGTGTGGCTCTGCACAAGTGACTCCGAAGGATTTCATTTGCCGACTCACGAAGCGATGGCCTGCCGTTCCCCCGTCGTCTCCACGTCGGTAGGCGGCCCGATGGATATGATCGAATCGGGCAAGGACGGAATCCTTTGTCCCGTGGGCGATCGCACGGGGCTCGGGGCCGCCGTGTCCAGATTGTTGACGTGCGATCCAGCGGAGTGGCGTAGAATCTCGGAGGCGGGTTATCGGAAGGCTCGGAGATACTCATGGGCCGCCGCAGGCAAGCGATTTGAACACGTGCTCAACCAATTCCTTGTCAATCGATGACCGGGCCGCCGATGCAGTATTGTCCGCGAGTTGACCAAGCACCTTAGGCCGAATGAAGACGGCGATAGTCGATCTTGCCGTTCGTGGTGAGTGGGAGCGCATCGATCCTGAAAAAATGGCAATGACCGGCTAGCCTTGGAAGCGCGGCGCGCAGAGTCGTTTCGCCACGATGGCGGCGTTCCGGAAAGGTCTCGCCCGCAGTCTGGACAAAAATATCAATATGGCCGTGGGCGCTTTCAACCACGGCGCAGCAAAGGGCTGCGCTATTAGTCAGCAGAGTTTCGATTTCGTCCAGCGCGACTCGGTATCCGCTGATCTTGGCTATTCGCTTCAAACGCCCCTGCAAGAAACAGTACCCATCTTGGTCGATCGTTGCGAAGTCGCCCGTATGCAGTACACCCCGGCAGTGGTCCGCTTCGCTCAAGTCGTTCCGGCAAGTGCAGTACCCTAGCATCACATTCGGGCCTCGATAAACCAGTTCCAGCTGTTCCGAATCTGTGGCCTCCGCCAGACTAATCGCGCCGCCTCGGATCGGCAATCCTACAGAACCCCGCTTTGCCTCAAAATCTTTCGATTGAAGAATCGTCATCCGAGCGGTCGCTTCGGTTTGGCCATACATCACATACATTTCCCCGCCCACTGCCGCCATCAGGCGATGAAAATGGTCTATAGTGTGTAGAGCCAGCCTGCCCCCCGCTTGGGTCAGGCACCGAATCGTGGGACACGCCCTTGGATGCCATTGGAGCGTCTGCAGCACCCGATACGTTTGGGGCACGCCGGGAAAAAAGGTGCATTGGGATGCAGATGCGAACTGCCAGAAGTCAGGGGATACGATGGATCGTTTGGTGAGAGCAATGGCAGCTCCAACGTAAAAGTGCGAATTTAGAATCGAGAGACCGTAGGAATAATCCAGCGGCATGTAGAGCAAGCCAATATCGCGGCGTTCGATCCGAAGTCCGCGTGCGATTGCATCCGCGTTGCACGATAAATTCCCGGCGCTTAAGCGGGCGAACTTTTTGCTGCCCGTCGAACCCGAAGTCGAAAGAAGAAGCCGCAGTGCCGCAAAGGGTCGCGGTTGGCTCAGGGATTCACCGCGGAGAGCGGGCGTAAAAAACGAACATCCAGTGTCTGGAGCCTCGTTCCTGACGTATCCCGCCGGAACGGCCAGCGATCGTGCTTGGACTACGTATGCTGGAGCGTATTCGGCTACCAATTCGCCCAGCGGCGAGTCGTCACCGATCAACAGGAGAACTTGCCGTTCGAACTGGGACGCCAGATATAGCGCCACGCAGAAGAGCTCATTCGCGCTTACAAGAATTCCGCAACTACCAGGGCCAAATCTTGACAACACATCCCGCCATTTTCCGACTTCCGCGATGAGCTCGCCGTACGACAGCCGACGAAACGGTGAATCCAAAACAAGGGCAAGTGATGACGGGTCGTGGCGCGCGAGTTCCTCAAAATCCATGGCGGTCGCCTAACGGCCAATTCTCCGGTGGGTAACCAATTGGGCAATCTGAAGCGGAGTTTCGAGTTCGGCGAGGTCGGAAAACTGCTCGATCAGCGCCACATCGAATTCATCTTCAACCCGTTCGATCAGCTCGAGGAATTGCAGAGAGTCCATACCTAGGTCGGCGACTAAGTTCGCATTCGGGTCTAGCCGCGGTTCTTTTTGGGCGGCTATTTCGCGAGCGAGAGATGCTATTCTGCATACGATTGAAATATCCGGGGTATCTTGCATGATATTCACGCTTTTGATTTGCCTAGGTGAGAGAATAACAACAGTTTCGATCTTCCGAAGATGTCGTCAAGGTTTAACAGCATTCTGTCCTTTTCCCGTGTTTATCTCTCATCGCTTTAATTGCGTATTTATTCATATTCAGAAAACAGGGGGAGCTTCGGTTACTGAGGCCTTTCGGGCACTCGATCCGGACCTGGAGATTGAGTATTATCGCCATATACGGTTCAAGGACCTTGAGCCCCATTTGGTAAACCGAGGCATAAATTACTATCGCAAGTTTGCCTTTGTACGAAACCCGCTGGATCGCCTTGTCTCGTGGTACCGCTACATTAACGATGTTATGCGGCATGATGTGTCCAATCCCATGGTGGCGCACTTCATCAGCGAGGGCGGGAGTTTCGAAGAGTTCGTGGCCCATTGTAGTCGTACCGTTTGGATGCAGGGTCGCAACGGCACACTGGTCCCGGCTTCGTTCGCTTTCGACCAACTTGACTACTGTCTCGGATCAAGTGGCGAGATGGGCTTAGATTTTGTCGGGCGATTTGAAACGTTGACTTCGTCGATGGTGAATGTCGCCGAAGATCTAGGAATTCCTCTTCTCCAAATTCCGCATCTGAACCGCGCGACACCACAGAGCCCGATTCTTAAGGTCTCGTCCGCTTGTAGGAAAATCATCTCGGAGCGATTTGCGCGCGATTTGGAGAAATGGGAGTACTGCGTCTAGCGGCGGGGCAAGTTGGAAGTCTTGCGGCGTCGGGAGAACTCCAAGGAATGGCAAATGACCAAGCGATGAAAGGCGAAGTTGATCGATCGGCACTGGGCTAAGGCATCCGGATAGCGCGGGGCAAGTTCGATGAGTGCAGGCATCCCGACCGCCGCCAGAGTTGCACAATCTTGGAAAACCAGTGGCTCGAATGGGAAGCCGAAGAACTTATTTGAAAAGGGCGAAACTACCACCGCTCTGCGGCCTAGGAGAGTTGCCCAATACGCCCCGTGATAGGTATTTGTCACGACCACTTCGGAGGAGCCGAGGAAATCCAACACTGCAGAAAACGAAGTTGCTACATCGCCCCCCGTGACATTCGTGAGGCGAGGCCCGTCCAACTCGAGATCGTAGAGATGGTGAACGTATAGCCCAAGGGGACGGTGCACTTCCCGCACAGTCTCAAATTTCGGGTGCATGCAGGAAGCGCAAGGGACGTACTTTCGATAAAACCGGTCGCGAAGCCCGATCCTTACGTTCGGTCTCGCCTCGAGCCACGCTAATTCTGCCGGGTAGTGCTGATCGAAGCGGCCATGGTCATTGATGCCCATCCCCCAGATCACGCACAGCAACCAAGGCGGAAAGCACTCAACGAGGTCACGAATTCGCCTCCAGGCTTTTGGTTGGATGCCTCCTCCGCCGAATACGACTAGCGTCGCCCCCTCGACTTCTTCGTCGGTTGGATCCTGCCAAATAGAAAGTTTCCGGACCGGCGATCCGTTCCAAAAATAGTCGACGGGCTGAGTAAAATTCTCCGCGATATTTGCCTTGGCGTATTCGGAAAAGCAGAAGTTTAGTACCATAATGTGGATTGATCGTCTGCCTAAGCAGCGAGTTCAAATTGCCTCCAGTGGCTCACCCCTACCATACGGAGAGTGCCATGTTATTTTATTTGCGTTCCATGTTATTTGTTTTGCAGTTAGGCTACATGAAGTCCCGCGAAGAAGTCTTGGCAAGATTATCAGAGTTCAGGGATCGGCTTCTGCGAGTTGAATGCGCGATCGCGGAAGAGACTCGGCTGTTGCCATTTCACGCGCGCAAGCGTCGAATCGCAATCGCGAAATTCCTCCACGTTGAACGGCGAATCAATGCGATAGTGGTCAGAGAATTGGAATGGGTAATAAATGAAAACGATCTATTTGTATGAGTTTGGGGGCATGGGCGACGTCGTCATTTGCTCTTTTCTATTCGAGGCTATTAAGAAGGAAAAACACGCTGGACGGATTGTTGCGGTCTGCAGCCAGCAGAAGCAGGTCGAAATTTTGCGGTTCAATCCCTATGTCGACCGAATCATCCTGTTGCGGCATAGGTGGCAGATTAAGGTATTTGAATCGCTCTGCCGAAGAATGCGTTGGTCGCTTCAGAGCGTTAATTTCTATGATGCACCGCTGGATATTTCGATGCGGAACGCGAAGGAGTTGGTTGGCGAGATGTTTGAGATCGATAGCCGAAAGTACCGGATGCAGGTTTACCCGGACGATAAAGAAGTAGCGTGGGCGAAAAAGTTTCGCGCGCCCTACAAATACGTGATCTTGATGCAGGTGCATTCGCGGGCATCGCGGAATCACTTCTGGCTGCGCTCGCGCTGGGAAGAGGTAGTGCGGACAAGGCCGCAGTACACCTTTGTGCAGATCGGGCTGCCCGATGAGGAACGGATTGCTGGTGCAATTGACCTGCGCGGAAGTATTTCAATTCAGCGGTCGTTGGCACTCGCGGCTGTGGCCGACTCGCTGGTGGCCGTAGATGGAAGCTTGGCTCATATCGGGCACGCGGTCGGTTTGCGAGGTGTCGTGCTATTTGGGGACAGCAGCCCGGTTCATATCGGCCACGATTCGCACATCAACATTCACAAGCGCCTGGATTGTTCCCCGTGCTTCTCGATCTCTGAAGGTCAGGCTCCGTGTCCCTATGGACATGCTTGCATGCTGCAGATTTCAACCGAAGAGGTTATTGCGGCACTAGATCATCAGTTAGCGCTCGGCCGGCAAGACGCAGCGGAGGATCGATCATGGCGGGTTCCGCTCCCTACGACGTCGAGTCGACCTGCGGCTTCCACTGTATCACCTAATCCTTACGCGATTCGCCCGTGACTCTGCTTCCGCGAGCGCATACAAGCGTGGCCCAGACGGCATCCGTCTCGCAACTGAAGGAGAATTATCGCCGCTTGCTTTCGCGAGCGCAGGAGGACCGCGCTGAAGTTTCGGAGGCATTCAGAAAGGCCGGAGTAGTTGGGCCGCCGATTGTGCACCCATTTCACCTGCAGAACGATTGGAGGGCATTCAACTTCAGCGGCTTTCCCGGAGGCGTCTTCGAAGGATGCTTCGGTAAGCAGAATTACATGCTCCAATTCGGCATCCAGGTCCATTTCCCGGACAAGAGTACCAAGACTTGCTTCCGCTCCTTCCCTGAAATCAATTGGAGGTTGCTGTCAAGGAAGGGTCACATCCGAGTCGAGGATGTAAGGGGCGACCTGCGGGGAGACGGCACGTTGTCCACCTTCGCCGCGGCGCTGATTTCGATGCTTCAGACAGGCTACATCTATGCACACGTAAATCGGTACTTCATCTCGGGCACGCTTGGATTTTCGAGATGGGACGATCGCCACGATGTGCTCATGATAGGACTCGATGCGTCCACCGCAGAGGTTTTCGTCGTGGTTGGTTTCGACCAATTTGGCCGGTATGAGGTCAAGCGCGTGCCTTTCTCTCTTATGGCGCTGTCCCTATCATCTGCGGGTGGGTGGGACGAGAACAGGGCGCTGGCTTCCTATAACGAATCAGAACGTGCCTGCGGCACGTGGCGACAGCCCGTCTATCATATTGTCCCTAAGATGCTTCAAGAGAGCGGCTTGAATTGCGGAATGGTCTTCTCGCAAATCGGGGACTATCTCGCTGGAACCTGGACCTCCGAGAGATTGCTCGACGATTCTTGGAAGGCGGTCGTCACGCCCAGCCGCGAAAATGGCGTGTTCGGCCTGGCGTCTTATGATTTGTTTGCCGACCACATCCACGAGCGTATCAGCATCGGGACAATGAACCTGCGACCTACGCGGGCGCTGGCGGAGCACAAGCGCCAGATGACGGCGCGATTGGCCATGCTGCAACGACAGGGAGTGGATGTCCCGGAGCGCGTGCTTTCGGTGTATCGCAGCCTTAGCCTGAAATGTCAGGCAATCCACGTGGCGTGTTGCTCTTGGTTTATCAGAGGATCCAGGCAATCGGGCCTCATGTCGTGGATTGCTGACTTGCCTGAATTGCAGCGGAGCGAGCGGTCCGCGCTGGAAGAGTTGATTGAACGCAATCCGTCGGCGTCTCGCCACGAGTAGGGATGGGGCCCGCCGTAGCCCCAGGCGTTGACGCCAAGCACCTGCCTTCGCCTCGAATCGTGACGACTGAAGCGCAGGGACTATTGCCATTGAGCTCACTAGATCAACTGGCCTCTATCTCCATTGCTATTCTTTGCCATTGCATTTTGTTAGTTAATTGACGACCATTTGTGAATGATGCCCATGGGAAGCGCCCCGACCTTAGAATATATTCAAAAGGGGAAATACCGTGCGATTGCCGAGATTGGCGTCGACTCCGGACGCACTTCTCTCCAGCTCGCCCGTTACCTAAATAACGAGGGTTTTCTTTACCTATTTGATTATGAAGACAAGGTGAACGTAGCGGTTTCGCGACTAAGAGCTGCAGGGTACCAGAACGTGTTCGGACAACCAAACAGCCCAAAGAAATTGGACAGTTACAATTGGTCGCTGATGAAGCTGTTGCAGGCAAACAGGGTGCCAATCTTTGATTATATCTATATCGATGGAGCCCATACTTGGTTTCATGATGCACTCGCCTTCTTTCTCTGTGACAAGTTGTTGCACATTGGAGGGGTCATCGATTTTGACGACTACGATTGGTGCCATGCCATTTCTCCCACGGTCAATCCGTCTGTGGCTCACTGGATCGCGGATGATTTCACCAACGAGCAGATCGAGTCCCGCCAAATCGCTATGGTGATCGATATTCTGGTGAAACGAGATCCGCGCTATGTGCCGGTCGTGGAGAACCGCATTTATCGGAAGACAGCCTAACGGGCTGCAGATCCGGTGGAAGTTGAGGGGCCAATGCCGAAATCTCGCGCAGCTATCCGCGGATATGGTCGGGACCGGTCGATATCGATCAATCACCTGCAAGAATTGCTGCGGCATGTGAGTTCGTCGGTCCCGTACTACGCGAAATATCGGCATGCCCTCCTCGGTGAGTTTCCAATCGTTACGAAATCGGACGTCCGCGCTCATTACCCCCGGTTTTTCTCAAACCATGTACCTCCGGCTATTGTTGATGCGATACTCGGCCAAGTTGCAGCTTTGGAGTCTCAAGGATCGCCAAATGCTTGGATGGAGGATGCCGGCACCTTTATCTTAGAGAAGTCGAGCGGCACCACCGGACCCGCGACATGGTATCCCCGCTCAAAACGTGAGGCGTTGGTGCTCTCACTCGACCTTGTTAGTGCGCGACGCGCGATAGTTCCTAGTTACAGAACTGCCGACTTGCTCAATCTCGACGCGTTTGTTGGTAGGATCTACCATGAATCGGCCTCACCCGAAGAAGCGTTCGTGAGGCTGATAAAGAATCATGTGTCCGCGGGTCGGAGGCTCGTGTACGGGGCAGCAAGCTTGCTCGCCATGATCGCACGTTACGTCCAGAAGACCGGGACCTCCTGCAAGGTCCCAATTATTGAATCAAGGGGAGAAGTACTGACGCGCGAACGCTACACACTAATCAAGAAGGCCTTTCAAGGAGAAATCCTCAACCAATATGCCTGCCGAGAGGTCTGGGGGATTGGCTATGCCGTCGCACCAGAGACCGCCTTCACGATCTGTAACGGTACGATCGTGGAAGTAATCGGCCCGGATGGTCATGTGATCTCTGCTCCAGGCGTCATTGGATCAATCGCGGTCACGTCGCTGCGGTTGCGGGAGTTCCCGGTGGTGCGTTTTGCAACTGGGGATCGGGGGAGTTGGCTGGTAGCCGGTTCTGGCCTTGCTCGGCTTATTCTCGAGGAAAATCGTGAGGCGGGCATGCTCGAAGGGTCAGATGGGATACGGCGAGGCGGCAAGGCACTATTCTGCGTCCTGTTTGAGGAACTGCGTTCAAGCGGTGAAGGAGCAATTAACCAAGATTGGAAAGTTGAAAAACTCGGAAGCCTTTTGGTGATCTGGCTCCATCCGTCCGAAATGCGCTATTCTCGGGCTATCGCTCGCCGCGTGAACGAAAACCGAATCCTCTTTGGCGCTGGCTCGGTGGAATTCAGGACTTGGAAAGGATGGAGGTTGGGTCAGAAGCAATCGCATTTCATCTCGAATACCGTCTAGGGGGTCAGAAACTAAAATAACAATGTCTTGAACATTAATGAGATGCGAAGTATAAATATTTGGTGATTGGAATAACACAGGAATAGCAACAGCAAGTATTGGAAATGGTTGTACCGATCCTTGGTGCAAGTTGGCGCGATTTCCGCGCACCCATCCGTGCAGCCCGAACGCAGAGCTGATGCGAATTATTGCATTATGACTTCCGCATTGGGAGTTCCCTCATTGCGGCAAAACAACAATAGAAAGGCCAAATGAAGATCATGAAGAAACACAAACCTCAGCTGTTTGCTTTCACAAAGCTCACGGCCGTTAGGAAAAAGAACCTCGTCAACGTTCCCGCCGGAACGATCGGCCGTTATGATTCGGAAACGCAACTCTGGTCGGATCGCACCATCGTGACAGCCGGTTCGGGCGGTGGCGGCACCTTCGGCGAGACGCATTGCAACATCGCACCTCCGGGACTGCCTCCCTATTACGTCACAGACGACGGCGCTTCCACGTGATGGATGGGAAATGAAACCTCGCGGGACCTTCGGCTGATTGGGCCCGCTAGTTACACTCAGCCTCGATTAGCATGCTAGTCGAGGCCAACTCCGCGATGAGACTGAAAAATAAGTATATCGTCATAGTAACAACCCGGTTCGATGCCCATGCGGACTGGGTTATCATGAAGCTCAAGGAAATGGGTGAAAGCGTGATTCGCTTCCATCCCGAGGATTTTCCGCGCCATTCGACGGTGGAACTCTATCTTGAGGGCGACTCGTTTTCCGGAGGCTTTAGCGATGCGCATCGCGACATTCATCCCGAACGCGTAAAGTCTATCTGGTGGCGCAAGCCGAAGGACATCAAGCCGCTTGCGGGGCTCGACCCGTTGGAGCGGGAGTTCTACTTGGGAGACAATAAGAAGCTGCTGGCGGGGATCTGGAATTCGATCGAGACGTATTGGGTAAGTAAGCCCGCTAACCAATACCTGGCCGACTTTCGTCCCGAACAACTCCGGCGTGCCAGTCAATATGGGCTAAGGACGCCGCGAACGCTGATAACCAACAATCCTGAAGCAGCCTATCATTTTTTCCATTCTTGCAACCGGCGGATGATTACCAAGTCACTGCACAAACCCGATTATGGTCTCTTGCAGAAGCGCGCCGTGCGAACCAACGAATTGACTCTTACCTATCATACGTTGACGACGATGGTGTCCGAGCGGGATTTCGAGACGAATGCTGACTTGATCCGGAACAGTCCCTGCATCTTCCAAGAATACGTGGAGAAGGCCGTGGAATTGCGAGTGGCAATCGTGGAAGACGATGTTTTTGTCGGCGAAATTGATTCGCAAGCAAGGACAGAGACGAAGGTAGATTGGCGGCATTACGAAGTACCCATGAGGATGAAGAGGGGTAAGTTGCCGGACGGAATTGCTGATCGGTGCGTCGCACTGATGCGGTCGTACGGTCTGGCATACAGTGCTATGGATTTTGTTCGCACGCCCACGGGCGAGCATGTGTTTCTGGAGAATAACCCTAACGGACAGTGGCTCTTCATGGAGCAATATGATCCGAGGCTTAAGATCACCGAGGCCCTTTGCCGTCGGCTTGTAAATGGGGGAAATCGTTGACTGGCCGACCAAAGAGGGGTGCCTTGGAGCCTTGGATTGGGGACTTGGAGCGCGCTTTTGCTTCCAGGGTGATTGTAAGCTATTCTACCGAGATACCGTATAAGCCGATCGAAGCGCTCGACATTCCCGTATATGCCCAAATGCTCGACAGCGTCCGGCCTTGCCCGAAGCTTACGTTGGTACTCAAGACTGGCGGTGGGGACGTTGCAGCCGCGTATCGAATCGCCAAATTGCTGAAGGCTTCCGCAGGGCGCTTCACGGTCGTGTTGGCTGGCCGGGTGATGTCCGCTGGAACGCTGATCGCGTTGGCGGCCGACGATATCATTGCGACGTCAAATGGTGAACTAGGTCCCATCGATCCATCGGTCCCACAGCAGCGGGAAGGCAACGGACGTTCGGAGGTCATTTCTTGTGAAGACGTGCGCTTATACGCAACAATGTGCCGGGATTGGTTCGGACTGTCACCGCGCGACATGCCCCAGGCGCTTTCCCTCCTAGGGCAGGCAATCTCACCCACCACGCAAGTCACAGCCTATCGCGCCTACCAATACGTCCGGCGGGTTGCCGCCGAACTCCACCGTCTAGGAAGACCGGACGCCAGCGCCCGTAGAATCGACCGGATAGTCGAGGCTCTGGTGACAAAATATCCCATGCACAATCATGGAATGGCCCTGCCCGAATTGAATGCTCTGGGTCTCAGGGTGCGGGCAGCGACGCCAACCCAAGAGGCAACGATTAACCGCGCTGGGACCTTGAATCTGACGGATTACCGCTGGACGATCCCAGCGAAAAATAGGGGGCCAGAGATTCGGTCCATAATTGGAATGTGCTCGCGCGAGGCTGAGTTCCAGATCCCAGCTCGCCCCTTCGGACGGCAATCCCGCCGGGACGACGCAAGAAATCCTCTTGGCCGGTGGTGCGTGCGGGATTAGGCTTACGCCACGAAGATGAAGATGTTCCAAGTTTTTAGGATTTCTCCGTTATATGCCTTTTCGCTGGTGACAACCCTTGCCGTGGGTGTGGGTGGGACAGTGGGTTTTTGGCTAGGGCTAGATGGAATTCTCCGTCCACGTTTCACCTACACCGACCCGGCTTCGTTGGTCAGGATCGAAGCCATCAGGCCGGGCGCGCCGTATCCCATGCCAATCGATTCTTTTCATTTTCGGGCCGCGCGGGAAGCGTCCAAGACACTCGGCGAAGTGGGTGGAGCAACCTCGCGAGAACTCAATGTCGTCCTGAATGGCGAACCCTTTGGCACGCCGGTCGATTTCGTTACCGCAAATTATCTCTCTATCCTCGGCGTTCCCGTTCGTGCGGGACGCATTTTCGACCGCGCCGATGAGGCAGACGGTCTGACGAACGTCTGCATTCTGGGTAGTGCATTTGTCGCCCAGCACTTGGGCGGTGATCTTGGCATCGTGGGAAAATCGATCGTTGTGGGAGGTCAATCTTATACCGTGCTGGGGGTGCTGGACGATTTTGCGCCTGCCCCTTTCACCGCTGGAGGGATATATATCCCTGCTGACGCCAAGATCGCGGCCAGTCCCTACACAGTGTGGGCTGGGATCGCTAGGCTGCAGAAGGGCGTTGCACCAGCGCAAGCGGAAGCCGAATTACGAGGCTTGAAAGTTTCCGTCGGATCGCGCATGGCCGCGCTGGTCTCGGCAAACCAGCCGGTCATTACTCTGATGGGCAAAGGGGCTTCGTTTCCCGAAGCTGCACGGATCCTAATGATCGCACGGACGTCGGAGGCGGCTGTACTCTGTCTGCTTGGGATCGCCGGCATTACCGTCCTCAATTTACTTTTTGTCAGAGCGGTGAGCACGGATACGAATCGTACGATCCGCTTGGCTCTAGGAGCCACCTCCCATTTGGCTTGGCGTCCTTTTTACTATGAGGTTGCGGGACTCCTAACAATAGCGGGAATTGCAGCGACCCCGGTCGCCTTTGCCGTCTTTAAGTCACTGCGCGCAGTCATCGCTTCAACAGGGGGAGCGTGGGAAAGCACGATCGGTCTGGTCGGATATATCAGCGTCGTCTGCGCGTCCTTAGTTTTCGGCCTGGGTGGAATCTGCACACTTTGCTGCCGCTTGGCGGAAGGAGGGCGCGTCCTTGATCGGGCGGCTTTGATGGGTGCAGGTGGGGCTCGGGATTTGCCGCCGAAATTCAAACGGGTGCGCAATGCTATCATTGCTTTGCAGGCGGCAGTCACGATATTCTTGGTATTTGGATCGCTCGTAATGGCCGCGACGGTGCGAGAACTAGAAAGCGTCGAGATAGGGGTCTCGCCGCACAACAAGCTGAGCGTGCTAGTTACGATGCCTCCTTCCGGACCAAACAACCGCGACAAATATCAAGCGCGGATTGGGGCGATTGTCCGCTCGCTCAAGGCGATCGACGGAGTGAATGAGGTAGGCGTCTCCACAGCCGTCTTGCCCGTCTATTTTTTTGCCACTTCAGTTACGGTCGCGGCACGGGGCGCGGAAGCGCCGGTATCCGCTGATGTCGTGGGGGTCACTGATTCCTACCTTGATGTGGTCGGCGTGAAAGTTGTGCGGGGCGAGGGCCTTTCCGACCGCAATCGCAGCCAGTCGGTTGCATTGGTCAACGAGGCTTTTCTTAAGGCGCTCCCCGCCGGTTCCGAGTTTTTTGGGATGACGGTTGATGTGGGCAACATGAAGAAATTGGAAGTCGCGGGCGTGGTATCGAATGTCCGGACCGCACGGACAGAGGCGAAGCCGACCATCTATGTGAGGATCGCTGACCTTGCGCCGAACACATACTATATTGTGCTCTCCGTCGCCCGTAACACGACGGGAGAAATTGCGAAGGACCTAAAGCGAGCGATTTTCCGAGTCGAACCGTCGGCCGCAGTAATGAGCGTCGCTTCCTTGCAAAGCGAGATAGAGCGGCAAGTTTACTTCGAGCGAAGCTTAGGGAAATTTTTCCAGTTCTTGGCTATCGGCGCAGGGTTTCTGCTGATGTTTGGGGTGTACGCTATCACAGCGTTTGGAGTTTCGCGGCGTGCCCGCGAATTTGCGGTGAGGATGGCGTTGGGACTTGCGCCTGCAGGATTACAGTGGTTCGTCGTTAAGGAAACCATGCTGACCGCTGTGGTGGGCATCTTGGTGGGAATTGGCGGGGTCATATGGGGAGCGATCCTTTTGGACAAAATCATCGTCACACCTCACTATGCGTTCTTGTCCGCGACGCTGCTCTCCGCGGCTTGTTGTGCCGCGCTGACGGCGTTGGCAGCGTGGATTCCGGCCAAGCGTGCGGACGCAATTCCTATCTCCGAATTACTTCGTAGTGATTAGTCTCCCACAATTCGGTCTTGGTCAGTGAGCGGGCTGCATTATGAATCATAGAATCAGGGTCGAGCCGACTGATAATATGGGCGTTTTCTCGGAGGATGGGCCCCTCGTTACTGCGGTCTTGGTGACGGGAAAAAGCATCGAACGGGTGCCGCTTGTCCGGAACGCCATTTTGTCCTTTCTTAGTCAAACTCACCGCAATCGTGCTTTAGTCGTGATCAATGATGGCGACTTCGAAATCGACGCTGGGAACGCCCCTTGGTCAAAGCGCATACGTGAGATCCGGGTCGCCCGAGGTCTCACGCTGGGAGAATTGCGGAACCGAGGACTCGAGGCGGTCGAACCCAACGGTATTTGGGTGCAGTGGGATGATGACGACTGGCGGCATCCGCGGTCGTTGGAGGACCAGTTCACCTTTCTTAAGTCTCACGACCTAGACGGATGCACGCTGATGGGACAGTTGAAATATAACGTGGCGGAGAACAGCGCTTGGGAGCACCTTCTGCCGGCGGGATTCAAGGGATTTGCGGGTACTATCATGGCAAAAAATCTCGGCGGCACCTCCTACCCGGCAATGCCAGCACACGAGGATTCGAGCTTCTGGTCCCAATTCATGGCTCGTCATCGCGTGGCTGCGTTCAACGCACCATCTTATCACTATCTGAGGCTAATTCACTCCGACAATACTTCCCTTCATCTGCGCGGCAGGTCGGAAGGCAGAGACCAATGGCTCCTTGATGAAGAGTCGGAAGCGTATCTAGTCTCGGTTTTGCGGCATTATGGCATTAACCAAGCGGTGATCGATCGAAGGTGCCGGGCTAGACGCTGTCCGCTCGTGGAGCCATGATTCAATCGATCCGCCTTGGATCGTTGGTGATTGCCTGATTGCCGAAGGGTCTGCTTTCGTGCCGGAGACCTTCGCTTGCACTGCTCGCAATCGTCTGTTGCAAAATCAGCGTGCCAGCAGTTATACGAGAAATATTGTCCCCTGTGCGACTATTTCCGAAATAGCTTAGCGGTAAAGATTGCAGGCGCCGGAAAACCTCGACGCGTAAGCGGTGCAGGGATCACTATGATCGCGGCACTCTAGCGCTGGCAGTAAAGTCCGGAGGCCTAAGATTCGGCATGCTTCTCCGTCATGCTAACTGTGAAGCTGATCCATGCATGGCGAACTTCGGTTCTTCTCCTGGCCGCAGGTGCGGCCTGCGACTTGTCAAGCGGTTCGACCTGGCGCTCCAAGGCCGCGGGCCTTGACAGCGTATTCACTGATGTCACGACCTCGGCAGCCGACGAGGTCGTAGAGGAGGCCGCTCGGTTTCGCACCGCTGTCCTGGCCTGCGCTTCATTTGAGGAAGGGAGCCTGCGACCGGTGCGACTGATCTTGTATCGCCGTCAGCAGGATTTCGCCAAGGTTGCGCCGGAAGGAACGTCGGTGGAGGGGCTGGCCGCTTATACCTGCCCGGCGTATTTCGGATCGACGGTCGTCTTGTGCCTTAGCCACAACAACACGGAGCACCTCTCGATCCAGGATCGCCACGTGATCCGCCATGAGATGGTGCATGCCCTCTACGGAGATGTCTGCGAACATCAACCAAGGTGGTTTCGCGAGGGATTCGCCGAATATCTCGCGATGATAGGGTATTATCATGGATTTGTGGTGCTCGGGCGCCCAAATCCGGACGCGGTCTCCAAATTGCAGCGCCAGCCGGGGTGGTCACTTGCTGACTTGCTAGAGGTGGATTCGAAGGTGCGATTGGATTCAGCGCAATTCGCGGAGGGTATTTACGCGAGTGGCTGGGCATTTGCCCACTACTGCCTGCATTCAGGAGATCCTCAGCTGCGCGGCAGCTACTTTGCCTTGGCGGATCTGGCCGCCGGAAGCCGGCAAATTGATGAGTCAATGATCCGATGGACATTCGGGTGCACTATTGTGGAATTGCAGGACCGAATTGCCTCTTACCTCGCGAGAGGATCCTTCCAACTTCGGCCGGTGAAGCTTGGCGTTGAACCACCACCGCCCCCGACGCCATGGCGCCTGCTAAGCAGCCAAGAGCGAGATTATCTGCTAACTGAGATCAAGGTCTGGTCGCGACTTCCAGCCAACGGTGCGAAGCTCCTGCGGACACAGCACGCAGGTTCGACACTCGACGGTGAACCGTGGCTTGGGTTAGCCTTCTTGGCTAGGCGATTGGGTGACAAAGGACAACTCCTGGACCTGCTGGTGGATGCTGCAAGTCATGAACGAAAAAACTCGCTCGTTTATGCCGAGGCAGCCCGTCTGGCCTGGGAAAAGTCTCGGATGGTGCAAGGCCCAGCAGCCAGCTTTTGGTCGGATCAAGCAAAGGCACTTGCCACCAGGGCGACACAGCTAGAACCTCGCTGCGGTCTTGCCAAACGCATCCTGGGTGAAATCTCGACTCGCCTGACCGAGGACTCCAATCAAGCGCGCTCAACGGGGCAAGAAATGCAGTAGGAAGAAGACCGCAAGTCCCCCGATCGCCGCGCAGGCAACGCACGGCCAAAGAAGTTGCCGCCAGTTCAGCCAATTCAGGCACTGCTGGGCCTTCAGTGCCACCGTCCGGTGCTCTTTGGTCGAAGCCGTCAATTCGGCCAGCATCTGGTTCATTCTCTGTACCAAGAGCGCGACCGATTCCTCAAATCTACCCGCTATCCGGGTCAGCGCCTCCGTTGCTTCCTGTTCCCGGCTCTGCCATGTTCCCATATTCTGTTCCAACAGTTTCTGGTGAGCCGCAAACATGGCGCGGCAATCCGTCGTGGCACCAGTGGTCGTGGCTTCGTGTTTGCGACACAACTGCGCGAACTCGCCTAGAAGTCTTTCCCGTTCGGCAGCCAGGTCCGCCGGGGCCTGCTGCGCGACGGTGGTGAAGAATCCGATTCCCATCGCGAGCAACAACAGTTCGTCCTTCGGATCCAACTGCCGCAGGTGAGCGACATAACGGAAATACGAAGTGCGCTGTTCAGCCGGAAGGCAGGCCGCGATCCGATCGAACATGGAGCCGTCAAATATCTCCGGTTCCTTCATGGAAGCAGAACAGCTTTGGCTGTTTCCAGTGCGGAATCGATCTGGCGGGCATACGCCTCCGTCCGAATCCGGGCCGTACCGCCATGCAGCAACAGGCCACGCCGCCCCGCGTCGGCCACCGTGGCCTGCGCGGCCGTCAATCCGCGATTGTCCAACTCACTCTGAATTTCCCGGGCTCTGGCCTTGAGGGTTACAATTGTCGGTTTCGCCTGCACCAAAAACGCGCGTCCCGGTTCCGTCCGCGTGAAATACCCGAAATCGTCCCCGGTAACGTGATTCTGGACCACAAGGTAGTCGACTCGGTCTCGCAACGCCTCGGCCCAAGTGAAAAGCGATTCCACGCTGCTCGCCGCACTGGTGATGGTGGCCACCGCTGTAAACCGCACTCCAGCTTCGCCCAATCCCTCAAACATGGTGTCGAACCAAGAAAAAGTGTCCCGGCCGGAACCCGCCGCCAAGTCAGCCAGTGCAACGGAGGCGGCGGCCGAGAGCGCTGCATCGATAAACTGGTCGAGTCCCCGCTCAGTGCGGATATCGAGCTTGCAGGCACCCGGAAAGTAATGGGTGAGCGACCCACGCGTCTTGTTCTCGGTATCACAGTCGAAGAGCGTCGCGGGCATGCCGCGGGCGGCGTAGAAGTCAGCGATGGCGGTTGCAACGGTAGTCTTGCCGACGCCGCCTTTGCCGCCGCAGGAAAACACAATGCGTTTGGTTGCTCTGGTCATGACGGTTCTTTCTCCAGCGGTTTGGTCGGATCGTAGGACAGCCAACGAAGACGAGGTGCAGGGGTTTGGCGGGTGGCCTTTGGTGCTGCAGGCGCCACGGCTGGCTCGGGCAGGGTCAAGACCGGCCGCCGGCTGGCGCGAACCTTGACGAACGAAAACACGGTCGAGGCCGCCACCTTGAGGCCGAAGCGGTGGCCAAGCTCGGCGGCAATCACCGGGTAACTCATGCGCTCCGCCCGGCACGCTCGGATGAATTCGAGGTGGGGCAGCAGTTTGGACTGGAAGGGACGCCCTGGCATCGGGGTACGAAGCGATTCGATCAAATTCGAAGTTGGCCGGCGCGGTTGCGCACAAGTTCGAACAAACTTCGAACATAGATCGAATGGTCCGTCCGGGCCGAATGCCCTCCGGCCCAACGCCAAAATGGCGTTAGGGATATTGCGTCTCTCTGCATCATGCTTGGGTGTCCCGGTGGGGAAATTTGGCTGAATACGCGTTTTGGCATGTTCGGTGGAGCAGGGTGATCGATGCGGTGCTAAGTGCGGTGCAGTGTTTGCTGTTGATTGCGGCTCATGTGTCGGTGAAAGCGGTCTAGTTGTTGGCTTCAGGGAGCAGTGGTCGGGCTGCTTCAATTGTGATGCCAGCAATGTGAGCACGTTCATTGCGCTGGATGCTCGCATAACGCTCCGCCATCGCCTTGAGGTGAAAGCCACCGCCTTCCTTCAATCGGGCTTCCAAGGCATCCAATCCCTGGCCCGAGA
The DNA here is from genome assembly GCA_964471615.1 of uncultured Opitutaceae bacterium. Classification (GTDB taxonomy): domain Bacteria; phylum Verrucomicrobiota; class Verrucomicrobiia; order Opitutales; family Opitutaceae; genus Opi-474. The sequence goes on along the minus strand of CAYYGV010000009.1, from coordinate 26,291 downwards.
CGATCACCGTGTGCTCGGTGAAATTCATGACGAATCGCTCCTCGCGGTTTTCCGCCCGGTGCTCAAAGCGATAGAGCCACGAGATCGGGAATCCGGTGGTCCGGCCATTGGCCAAAGTGAAGACCAGGAGTGCGCGGCATTCCTCAAAATCGAGCCGTTCCACGCGAACGGCGGACGCTGGTCCACGATTGGGTTGGGATTGGAGGCCCATGTGACTCGATTACGCCCGAATGCGCGCAGCGGGCGGTGCCGCTGGAGTGTACCGATGAGAAGATGATCCGTCGTGTTTTGCCGCCGATGCTTTCACCTTCGGCGAAGGCTCCATGATCTGTTTCGCCCAGGTTTCTTGTGGCGTGAATTGAACGGTGAGGTCCACGGATGGCACGGCCTGCACGAACGTTTGCCTTACACGCTCAATCACCTGACGGACCCAATTCAGCCGGTTCACCCGTTGGGGTGACCAGACATCGACCGCCGCACCGCGTGGCTGGTGCCGCTTGGGCAGTGCATTCAGCAGCGCGACCTTGTCTGGTGTGTACCCCGTGGCCAATTGCCGTCCCCGTGAGAAGGCCACGTAGGCGCTCCGGGAGTCGAGCCGGGCCGCGCACACGATCACCTCGTCCGCCGTCCTCCCCTGGACTTTGTGGGAGGTCACGGCGTAGCCGTGAGCGAGCATTCGGAAATCAGCCGGGATCTGCCGCGCGTCTCCCCGGGCGTCGCGGGCGCGCCACGTACCGTTCGACAAGCGGGACTCGAGTGTGAGCACCTCGCCATTGGTCAACCCGGCTGCTCGATGATTCTGTCGGATCAACACCCGGTCGCCGCCAGCCAGTTCGATCTCGCGAGGCTGCGCGACCGTCCAAGCCGCAGCGTGCCGCGCCGGCGTGACGCTATGGATTTGTCCCCGAGCGTCCCGCACTTGGATCCTCTCGGGATTCACGGACACAACCTCGACCGCGCTGCCGGCGCCCAGGTGGGCCTCGCGCAACGGTCGATGCAACGTGAGCAACAGGCCGGGCCGGTAGCTGGCGGATTTCGCCGCCTGCGCCTTCGTCCAGCTGAGCGGTTCAGCCACGGTGGCTGCGTGACCTTCCCTCAGCAAACCCCGCTTCTTCAAACCCGCCCGCACCGCATCGGTCAGCCGGTGAATTTCCTCCCACGTGGGCGCAACCAGCACGGCATTCCTGCCCTTTGCGACACAGTCCACGTAGTGTCCGGCGGCCTGCTTGATATAGTCACCTTGCGTTTCATGCAGCCACCCGAGGCGATCAATCGCCGCCAAGCCGGCATGAGCCTGGCCCGTCGCCATGAGTTTGATCGCGGCGCGATATTCCGGATCCCGTTGCCGGCGGATATCCGCTAGTTCGAAGGTCCGCAGCCGCGAATGCCTTTCCAGCACCGACAGGAAGTCACCGGCCTCGACGCCGGAATGCTGCCTCGAATCCCCCACCAGAATTAGCCGAAGGTTGTGGTCCTTGACTCGTTCGATCAATTCCGCGCCCTGCCGGGTGCCGGCAATGCCGGCCTCGTCCACGATCAAGGTCGTACCACGGCCGAAATCGCCATATTTTGCCGTTCGCGCCGACTGCAGGAACGCCTCCAGCGTGGTGGCTTGAGCGAAACCTGCGGCCTGAAGTTCCTGTGCCGCGGCCGTGGTTGGCGCGCACGCCATCGTTGGGCGATTCGCTTCCGCCAGACCGCGGTGAAGTTCCTGCAGTGTCGTGGTCTTGCCGGTCCCGGCGACGCCGCGAAGGGCACAGACCGTATCCCTAGATGCGAGAAGCGACTTCACAACGCCGCACTGTTCCACCGAGAGCCGCGCGGCGGGCGCGAATGCGGCCGAGCCGAGCGCATCGCCGGCATTCCGCCCCGCGTTCACAAACCGGATGCAGTCCAATTCCTGCCGTAAGCCCTCCCGCGTGGCATAGGGCGCATGCAAGCTGTCGCCTGCCGCCGTCAAGGCCACGCAATCGGTCATCCGGCCCTCGGCCAACACTTCCTTGATACGATCGAGCGAAACCGAGCCGAGGCTCTGGTTGAGTGCCTCGGCCAGAATCTCGTGGCCACGCTGCACGCTGTTCCGCTCGAACAGATGGTCCCGCGCCAAACCCAAGGCCTGCGCTTCGCCGACAAGAGCGGGAGTCGTCGGGCCGCGACGTCGGGCGGCCTGCACGATTTCGCCAATCTGCTGCGCCCGTTCCGGCGTGAATTCCGCCAACTGGCGCTGGCGCACCTCATGGGTCGTGATTTCAGTCAGTTTCACGCTTCGGGTCGCCGTCGTCATTTCGTGGATCTCGCGCCTCGTCGGTTCCCGAGCATGCTTCCGCATGAAGGCGGCGATCTCCTTTTCAATCTGAGCCCGACGTTTTGAGGCCCTTGCCCGTTCCTCCGCCGTCACGCCTGTGATCTCGAAGCCCTCGATCGTGCCGTCACCGTCGCGCAACACTGCGATCTCGTACCCGGCGGACCGCACCCGGAGCGCCAGTTCATTCTGATAGACTTTCCCGGCGTACCGGATCGCGGAGAGCATTTCGCGTTCCGTGAGCGCAAGCCATTTCTCGGCTTTCGGATCGAACGTTGCGTTGGCGGTGACCAAATGCGTGTGCAATTGCGCGTCGAGGGCACGCGAGGCATCGTGCTCGAAACGCGCCGCGCACAGGTTGCCGGTCAGGGCCGTCTGCTCCGTCCAGGCGGCCGCGCCCGCGCGTACGCGCCGGGCGGCAAATCGTTCCAACTCGCGAAACGCAACTGTCACCGCTTCCTGATGTGCCGTTCTCAACCGCTCATCCTCGAAGGTCACCGCGAGCATCGAGACGCTTTTCGGCGCGGAGCACTGGAAATCAAGAAACACGATCCGACCCGCACCCAGGCGCGCAGTCAGCCGGCGGCCGGTGAGGGGATGGCGATTACGCCGCAGGGACTCGAATGCCTGGTCCTTGGCTCCAATCCGGCGGCCAGCGAGTCCCAGCGGCTCCGCGCCCAATCCAACCCATTCACCGGTCACCGACTCTTTCTCGGAATAATAGTCGTTCGCCGTGAGATGATTCCCCAGGTAGGTGGAGCCGTTCCGAATTTTCGCCATCGTGAACATCCGCTAGTTCCGTCCAAGCAGGGCCGGCCTGCCGCCATGTTTGGCCAGTGCCCCGCCCGGTGCCTGCGCAAACTCCCCAGCCTCTGCCCGTCGGACAAATTCGAGCCGCTGGGCCGCTGTAAGATAGTGCCGACCGGCGATGTTGACCGTCTTCAGCCACCCCTTCTTTCGCCACTGCCAAGCCGTGCTCGGGTTGATGCCGACTTCGGCGGTCCATTTGTCGAGGGCCATCGGTGGGAGGTCTGCGAAAGAGGGGATAATAGAGTCCATGCGAAAGCATAGGAAAACATGCTAATTGATGTTGTCAATTTTCCTACAACTATTTACATCCTTTGAAATCCAAGGCCTTCCCATGCTATTCAAGAAGAAGCCCACCAATCCCGACCGCGTCGGACTAAGCCTGCACAAGCATCTCACTCCCCACGTCCTCAAGAAATCCGAAGTGCTGGGAATGAACCCGAACGAATTCGTCAATGCTTGCGTTGAACAATGCGTTGAACGGATGGAAAGCCAGGACGAACCCGGCCCGGGAACGCCTATCCTCGTTCATCGCTACCGCCAGCAAATCGGGCGTGACCCACAGCCCATATCCCAGCGGCTCACCGCTGAAGAGTACGCGCTGGTGCGGGGACTGGAGGAGGTGCTCTATGACCTGAATCTCGCGAAACGGTGCGTCCTAGAACACCTCTCCACCAATGCGGTCATGAGCGATGAGGTGCTCGAGTTCATTCGGCAATATCGGGAGAAACGCACGAAGCTGATTGGCCAATCGATGCTACCAGGGAACAAGCCGCATCCCGCTCCGCAGACTGGAATATGATCCAACCGACTTCCGTCTCGTTCCAGATGGAATAGGCAAGACTCGCGCCGACAGTTCGCGCTGTTTCCTAACACGAGTCGGGGGGCTTTGAACGGCGCGGTTGCTCCGAAAGCCGAGGCGGCCCCGGGCGGGATTCCGCCCGGTGAGCGGCCAGCATCGGATTCCGATGCGAGGCAGGGACGCGAATCCGGCCTGACGCTTGGCACGGCTGAAAATGCTCCCTGTCAAGGCAACGGTGGCTTTGGTGCCCGGGGTGGGGGTCGAACCCACATGATCTTGCGATCGGCAGATTTTGAGTCTGCAGCGTCTGCCAATTCCGCCACCCGGGCGACGAACGGCCATGCGATTCGATGCCAAACCAGGAGGCAAGACCTTGTTTCATTAGCCCCGGCCCTCGTGCTCCAGGTCGTATTTGGCTACCCGCCTGGTTACCATCAATCCTAAGCCCTATCGGACCTTGGCCTATGGGTCATCGCATAGCAGTATTTAACCTTCAAAATATGCGCGACCCGCCTGTGAAAGCCGCTAGATGCATGGCATGGCAAACCTCGGCGCCGCGCATAAAGGATATCTCTACCAAGATATCGCAACGGCGTATTGCCTGGCAACGGCCTTGGTCGACGGGGTCGGCTCCCTCACTGTTGACTACAAATACCACCCAGGTGACCGCTTTGACGACTTGTGCCTCTTCGCGGTAGACGGGACCTGTCGACGCCGGCAGTTCAAGCACAGCGAAGGCACGGTTTCCTTCGGTAAGGAGCTGCTGTCCACGGATAGGCGGGATCTCCAGCTCTCGGCACTGATCCGGTCTTGGGAGGCCGATCCGGTCGCGGTGCAGGCCAAGGAATACCGGGTCTGCGCGACATGGACGGTGCCGACCGAACCTGACGACCTGCTTCAGCTTACCCCGACCGACGTCCCCGGCTCCTTCGGCGACTATCCCACGAAACGTTTCCGGCTGGCGGTCGACAAGGTGTGGCCCCAGCGCGGCAAGCCCTTGCTTCAATGCCTGCGCGGCTTGAAGCGGGCCGATCTGGTCGCTTTCGCCCGAATCTTCGTCCTCGAACTGGAGTGCCCAACCGCCTCATCCGACCTTGGGCACCCCGGCACCTTGGAACGCCTTGTGGCGGGAGTTCTCGGAGAACGGGTTGGCTTCGGGCAGTTTCCTAATGAACACCGCAGCCCTATGGCGGCGGCGGAGAAACTCGTCATCACGGCGACCCAGGCCAGGATCGCCGGGGCTGGTGGCGACGCCACCAAGCTGACTCCGGCCGCGATTGCGAGCCACGTCGGCTTGGTCACCAACTACGGCCGGATTCCGCAACAATTCCCGTTTTGGTCCGATATCTTCGTGGCCGTGCCGGACCTGCGGCGCCGTTTGCTGAATCAGGTCGAAGCAGGCGGCATCACCGTCCTTGCCGGGAAGCCCGGGGCGGGCAAGTCGTGGGAGCTCACCGCACTCACCAAGACACTGCGCAATCAAGGCGCCGTCGTTGCCTCGCACTATTGTTACCTCGAGCCCGGTGACCCGGAGGTCCAGCGGCGTATCACCCTGAATATCTTTTATGGCAACCTGATCGCGGAAATCCTCGACGCGCTGCCCGGCCTTCGCGCCAAGAACATCGCCCGATACGCCGCCGGACCCAACGAGCTTCAGGCGCTCCTGGCCGCCGCGGCGGAACTCAAGCCCGCGCGGCGTCTGGTCGTCATCGTTGACGGCCTCGACCATATCGCGCGGGTGCTCCGCGATGCTCCCGGAGTGGCGCCGGAGGACACGGCGATCGCGGCCGACCTGCTCGCGCTGAAATTGCCGCCGACGGTGAGCGTCATCGTCGGCTCGCAGCCCGGCGACCACATTGCGGCCCTCGCGAAAGCCGGCCAACTCCTCACGGTTCCCGAGTGGAATGAGGCGGCAGTCGCCCGTTTCCTCGCTCGCGTGCCATTGGGAAAACTCCTGAGGCGCCGGCGGCTGTCGCAGAAGGCCCTATCCCGTTTCGTCGGCGACCTGCGGAACCGCGCGGAGGGCAACGCCCTTTATTGCACCTACCTCTGTCGGGAAATCACCCAGCGGCTCAACGCCGAACCGGCCGGCGATCCCCAGACCATCCTCGGTCAGCTGCCCGCGAGTGCGGGAGTCCTGTCCACCTACTACGAATTCCTCTTCGCGAGCCTGGATATGGGCGGCGTCATGGTGGCGGATGCGATGGGCTTGATCGACTTCAGCGTCACGCCGGCGGAACTCGCTGAGATTTTCCCCGCGTTCGCCGCCTGCCTGCCTGCCATCCTGCATCAACTGCGACCCATTCTGGAGGACACGCGCGGACGCGGTGGCCTGCGGATCTACCATGAAAGCTTCCGCCGGCACATCCTGGACAAGGCGCGGCAGCGGCGCGACAAGATCGGCCCCAAGCTCCGGGACATCATCCTCTGGCTCGAAGGCCGCGGCTTTCTGGACGACTCGCGCGCCTACCGCTTTCTCCTTCCAAACCTCGTGCGAGCCGACCGCACCGCCGAGGTCTTCGCGCTGATCAACATCAATTTCGTCGCGGCCAGCTGCGCGGCTGGTCACTCGGCCGCCGCGATCGAGGCGAACCTCACCCTCTTCGCGAATCTCGCGGCGAAGATTCCCGATTTCCCACGGCTTACCCGCGCGATTGAACTGTTCCGTTCACTCGGTGCCTGCATCGATAACCTCCACGACTATTTCGAGTATGGCGCCGCCTATGCCGCCCTTCACGGCCCCGGCCGGCTGGTCGATCGGCTGACCTTCGACGGCAACGCGACCGTCAATCCCTTGGAAGGTATCAAACTGTGCTCTCTCTGCAGCGACGCCGGAGTGACGCCGCCCTGGCACGCGTATCTGGACCGCGTGCAGCAGGCCGAGAAGCTCAACGAGAACGTCGAAGCGTCCGCCGCATTCTTTCACGGGCTCGTCCAGACCGACGGCGGGCCCCGGCTTAGACGCCGGCTGCTCAAATGGCTGCGCAACCAGAAGGAGCCGACCCAGTCCTACCTGCGGAAAGTCATCCGGCGTTGGGGCGAGTTCGCCGGGTCGAAAGACCTCCTGAAGCTTCGCCGGGAAGCGAAGTGCACCGGGGAGGTCGCAGTCGCCCTTGAATTGGAGTTCGCCCGGGCCACTGATGTCCGCAAGGCCCGGATCGCGGCCGCCACCCGGGCCGGCCTCGCAACCAGCAACGCCGGGACCGCGATGGAAGCGCTGAGATTGGGTGCTCCGCCCCGCGGACTTGCGCGCTTCATCACCAGACTGGACCAGATCGACATCGGAATTGGTGGCCGCCGGATCGTGGAGGAGGCTTCCCTCGAGGCTTGGGTCTCGGGTGTGCGCATCGCGGCTTATCTCAAGCCGGCGTTGCTCGATGCCGAACGCATTAGAATCCGCGGGGCCGGTTGGTATCGCGAGTGGCTCGCCTTCGCCATCACCCTGGCGGAAATCGAACGGCGGGCGCCGAAAGACCCAGACGAGGCGGCCGAGGACGTTGTGCGCGCCCTGCGGCTCCTAGCCAAGAATGTGCAGCCGTTCACGGGCGACCCGCGCGCCTGTGACCTTTACTCCGCCCGTCACTGCGTGGCCGAGACGGCGGAGTCCGCCCTGCGGCTCTTGCGCACTCCCGCCCATTGGAAAAAGGCCCTCGATTACCTGAAGGCGGTGAGCTCGGGCACCACGACCTCGATCGATCGGTCGCCCGGCGGGCCACTCACGCCGTCCCGCCTGTTCGAACTGGTGGCACCGTTCGCGAAACGCCCGGAACTGCGCGATCTGATCCGCGACAGCATCGAGCCGCTCGTCGACGAACAGCATGGCGGCCACTATTTCGTGCAGGCCGCTTCCGACGAAATGACGTTCGTGTCCCTGCTGGTGACGATCGGCGACCAAGCCGCGGCGCTCACACACTGGAATGACGCCTGTCTCAACCTCTGCGCCTACGGGATGCGGAAGGACACGACGATCTACGACCTGTTGGAGAGCGTCGTCGCGCTCAGCCGGGCGGGCAAGCCGCTGGTCGCGGAGCGACTGGCCCGGCTGCTGCCGATGACCAATGCGGTCGTCCTGCACACCGATGGCCGAGAAACGCGGCAGTGCATCGCCGAATGGTTCCGGCAAATGATCGACCATGATGAGATTGCCGCAGCGTGGCTACTCGGCCGCTCCATCTCTGACGACGGCGGCAGCTATGACTACCGGCTGGAGGAAGGCCTCGACAATTGGATCGAGCGAGCCGGCGAGATGTCCGCCGACTGGCGCCGCCGGCTGGAAATGGTGGTCGAAGGACCGACCGCCCCGGAGTCGATCCGGCCCCGGTTGGACCGGCTCGAACCGCTATTCCAAACGGACCGGCCCGCCGCCGAAATCGAACTTCAGCTGCTCGCGGCTGCGGTCCACGGCGACGCGCCCCATCTGCCGACCGAAGGCTACGCCGCCTTGCGCGAATTTGCCACCAAGCAGGGTTTTGCGCTGCCGGCCGGGACGCCAGACGTGGGTTCTCCCGCCCGCGAGGAAAACTCTCCCCGCTTGGATCCGGACCCGCCGCCGCCGCCCGTGCAATGGGAGGTCCCCACCTCGCCGCAGGCCATGATTCACCGCCTACGCGCGGCCATGGAAGACCGCAAGATCTCCAATGCCCAGCTCATGGAGTATTGCCGGCCCTATTTCGGGGAGTGGGCCGGGTCTCGCCCAGCCGAACTCGATGAAATCATTCTTTTCATGGCCCGCCTCGATCGCTTTGGCGACCGGGCGGACCTGCTGGCCAATCTCGGAACGGAACTCGAGGCTCAGAATCGCGGGGCCCTCGCGGCCCGCGCCTTGGCGCTGGCTTATTCCCGTTATCGAGGGGGCGGCGGATGGCTCACCTTCGGCGGCGAGCAACATGAGGAGCTGCTGGTGCGCGCCTGTCGCGCGTCCCGCGACGTCGCCCTCGCGACCCTGGCGCAAGAGACGGTGCACCGGTTCGACGAGAACATGAGCCTGTGGGGCGCCACTCGGCACTTGGTCGGATTCTTCGGCCGGCACGACGAGCCCGCTACGGCCGTGGCCATCTGGGATGAAGCTTGTGACGTGATCGCCCACCGGCTGCCGCGCCATGAGAAGGAAAGGGGACCGTATCTGCCGTTCGTCCCGGCTGCCGTTCCCGCATGGACGCGCGAGGATGCAGCGCTCTTCCTGATCCTCGCCCGCCTCGGCCACCCGGAGAAAAAGCGGAAAACCGCCGCGCTAGGATCGGCGGCCTGGATGGTGGCGCATTACACGGAGCGCTGCGCGACGGCATTTCAGGCCGTCTTCCAGAGCGCCCCGAGCTTCACCCATCAACTCTCGCTCCTTCAGCTGTTACACCAGTTCGAGCCGAAACCCTTCGCCCTCAGCCAGGCCCTCGCGACCGAGTTAAACCGGATCGTGAGCTCCGGGCGCTACGGCACGGAGTTGCTGGCGCTCTTGCTGCTGCGTCGTGCCGGAGTCGAGGTCACGGGGCAGGTGGTCCGCGCCGCGCTGCTCATCGCGGCGCCGGTCCCTCAGCCGAAGGCGGAGGCCATCCTTACGCTGGACACGGGTAGGCGGATCGAGAACCTTGAGGAACTCTGGCCGGCAATCGGGGCCCTTGTGGCCGGTCGTTTCGAGACGGTCTTCCAATCGTCGCCGGTGCACAAGGAGCGCGCCCAGGACCGGCATGACGCCACGCGCTCGGTCGCCCACAAGAATTTTCCGCGGGCGGGCGTCGCTCTGTGGGAGCGGGAAATCTTCGAGGAGGCCCTGCACGAAGTCGCCACCGGTCTCGAAAAACACCTCTTCGCGAAGGGCGAGTGGGACGACGAGCTGCCCCCGCGGGTTCTCTCGCTCTTGGTGCCGAGCGTGCGGACCGCCGTGGCCAACGTCTTCTCCCGCCGAGTCCGCCCGTCCTGGCCCCTGCCGGAGACGCTGGCCACCGGTACCGGCGAAATCGTGCATGCCCCGGACGGCGAATTCTCGGGCTGGGTCCGGCTGGCCTATTCCGAGACGCATCTTGATCAGGGCGGGCAGCAATACAACGACCTGAAGCAGCGCACGAGCGCCTTGGCCGGCGTCGTGCTCGACGAAACGGTGGCGATGCCGGACGACGACGGCCTGCCGCTGACCTACCCGCACCCGGCAGGCTGGCGGCGGCCGTTCGCGCGGACGGCGCAACTTGCCGGCTTCCGCGGCCCGCTCGCGAGTCTCGAGGCCGTGGGCGGCCGCTTTCAATACCATCAAATCCTCGGCTTGTCGCCGCGGCTGCTCGCCGCCCTCGAACTGGTTCCCCGGCAGGACGTCGGTCCCCTCGATCTTTTCGACAAGGAGGGGAAGCTGGCGGTCGCACACCGCTGGTGGTGTGTTCGTCCCCTAGGCGATCATGGCTTTGCCGAGGAGACCCCTCGCCTCGAAGGTGTCGCCCTGTTCATGCGGCCGGACCTCTTTGCCGAGATCGTAAAGGCGAACGGGTTGAAGGCCTTCGAGGTTCGTTCGATCAAGATTGTGTCACCAGTGCCAAACATTGATGACTAAAAGGTGGTAATATCCAAGCGTGAGCTCGCTGTGCGTGTGCTACATATTTGTGCTACAAAATCCGGCTTTTTTGGAGCTTTCGGACCGGCATGAACTTAGCCGAGAAAAACTCGTTTTCTCCTCTGAAAACCGACTTCGAATGAGTTCGAAAAACGAGGCAGAAAATATCTGCTTGCCTCAATTTTGAGTCCGTTGCGTCTGCCAATTCCGCCATCCGGGCCTCGCGTGGAGGTGCAAGCTACGTCGGCGGCGCGGGGTGTAAACTGCTTTTTGGACCGGACGTGGGCGCACTCTCCGGCGCGGCCGACTCGCCTCCGGGCCGTGTCCTCTCCGGCCGACTCAACGCGGTCAATCCGTGCGGCGTTTTCGGCCGAGCCGAAGCGCCACGGCCGGCAGGCCCAGCAGCAGGAGGGCGAGCGGCGTTGGTTCCGGGACGGCGGACACCTGCCCCGACACGCCGAGCAGGAGAGTCATGTAGCCGTTCGAAGTCAGCGTGATCGAGGTCAGTGACTCGGACGAAAGGGTCGGGCCGAGGATCAGGCTCACCTCGACGAGGTTGTAGGTGTTGAAGGAGCCGGTGCTCGAATTGCCGGTGCCGCCGGCGCCCACGTTCACCACCCGGAACACCGTTTGCTCGAAGAAATTCGTGAACGAGCTGCCGTTGACCGCCGCGCTCTGGTTCTGGACTGCGCCCCCGTTGAAGTCGGGCAGGTAGATGCCGTTGAACGTCTCGGTCGAGCTGTCGGCCCCGGTCAGCGTGATGTTGAAGGTCGTGCCGACGTAGGCGGCCATCAGCAGGTGCACCGAAGAGAGGCCCTGGCCGATGGGGACGGTGAGCGACTGGCTCGTATTGATCTCGGCGAAGTCGCGGCCGCTGCCGTCGGAGGTGATCATGAAGGTCACCCCGTTCGTGGCGAGATTGGAGCCGCCCACCGCGTTGGCCGAGGTGTAGGTGGTCGGGTCGAAGAGGAAGTTGGCGTTCGGCGTGCCGACGCCGGAGCCGGGCACGCCCACGCCGGAGGCCGGATACTGCTGATTGAGGTTGGTGTAGATGTTGTTGGTCTTGTTCCAGGTCGTGAAGAAAACCACCTGGGCCCGTGCCGCGCCGGCCAGGGCGGTGACGGCGAGCAGCGCCAGGAAGACTCGGAGCAGAGTCCCGCGGGTTTTCGTGGGGAGGGTCGGTGGGGCCTTCACGGGACGTTGAAGCAGGAGAGCGAGCAGCAATTCGCTCCATCCCATCGAACCGCCGCGACAGGGCAACGCGGACCCGAGCGGACCCGTGGGAATTAGGTCCGATTATGACAAAATCTGCCCATGGGGGCCGGCCGAAACGGACGTCTCCGCCTGCCGACGACGCGCTCAGGCCAATACCGCGTGATCCTCGGCGAGGAGGGCGCCGGTCGGACCGGAAGCCGTCTCGGCTCCGGCGTCGACCGGGAAGGTGCGGATGAAGGTGGCGTAGTCCACCACCTCAAGCTGTCCGTCGTGGTGCTCGACGATCGCCGTGAGCGACTCCACCCAGTCGCCGGAATTCAGGTAATGGATGCCGCCGAGGCGCTTGTCGGCCGGAGTGTGGATGTGCCCGCACATCACGCCCGCGCACCCGCGCTGCCGCGCCAGCTCTGCGATGTGCTGCTCGAAGTTCGAAATGTGGTTCACGGCCGACTTCACCTGGGCCTTGATCGCCTTGCTGAGCGACCAGTACTCCTTGCCGCGCCAGGCGCGCCAGTGGTTGTAGGCGCGGTTCAGCCGGAGCAGGAACGCATAACCCCAGTCGCCGAGGTGCGCGAGCCACACGAAGTTCTTCGTCACGGTGTCGAACACGTCGCCATGCAGCACGAGGTAGCGCGCGTGCACCCCCTCGTGGATGTGCTCCTCGACCACCGACAGGCCCTCGAAGTCCAGCGGCAGGAAAGTCGCGAGCACGTCGTCATGGTTGCCGCGGAGGTAGACCACCACCGTGTTCTTCTTCTCCAGCATCTTCAGGACAATCCGCACAAACCGCGTGTGGGCCTTCGTCCAGTGGCCCGAGCGGCGCAGCTGCCAGCCGTCGATGATGTCGCCGTTGAGGATCAGCTTCTCGCAGCGGACGTGGCGGAGAAAATGGTTCACCTCCTCGATCTTGCAGTCGGGCGTGCCAAGATGGACGTCCGAGAGGATCACCGTGCGAACGCGCAGGAGGTCTTTCTTCATGGGGACTGCCAGGCCAACGGCCGGGGGAGGGGCTGGGCCGCCGCGGCGGGCGCGGCCGGCACCAGCACGCGGAGGCTGCGGGGCCGCACCACCACCTCGACGCGGGTCCCGCCGGCGTGCGTCTCGCCATCGGTGTGGATCAGGCCGGGCGCCACGCGCTCAATCACGAAGCGCGTGCCGCGCAGCCGCCGCACCCGCGGGCTCCGGTGCAGCGAGCCGGCAAAGAGCCGCGCGGCCAGGACGGCCGCCCCGGCCAGCCCAGTGGGGCCGATCGCCACAAGGTCCAGTTCGCCGTCGTCCACCCGCGCGCCCGGGGCGATGCGGGCGTGGTTGCCGTACTGGTCCGAGTTCGCGACCGCCACCAGCAGCGCGTCGAACTCGTCGCGGAAGGTCCCGCTCGTGACGCAGATCCGCTCGGGCCGGATCGCGCGGAGGGCCGCCAGGGCCGTGCGGGCGTACGCCGGCAGGCCGCGGCGGGTGAGGCTGTTGAACCGGCCGCTGACCTCGGCATCGAGGCCGAGGCCCATCACGTTGAAAAACGGCCGGCGGTTCGCTTCGCCGGAATCGAGCGCGACCACGCCGCAGCGGCCGTTCACGCTCAGCGCCAGCGCGGCCGGGAGCGCCAGCGGCAGGCCGAGGTGCAGCGCGAGCCCGTTGCCCGAGCCGCACGGAATGAGCCCGAGGGCGGCGGGGGTGTCGAGCAGGCCCTGCGCGACCTCGTTCATGGTGCCGTCGCCGCCCACCGCGACAACGCGGGTGCAGCCGGCCCGCACCGCTTCGCGCGCCAGGTGCGTCGCATGGCCCGGCGCCTCGGTGGCGACCACGTCGGCATCCAGCGAGCAGGCGGCCACAAACTCGCGGATCGCGGGCACGACCCAAGGCCGCCGGCGGTTGCGCCCCGAGCAGGGGTTGAAGATGAAGCGCGCTTTCATGCGACGGTGACGAGCCCCGCCGGGGCGGCGGCGGGGGTGCTGAGCCGGATGACTTCGTCCGCGGTGCGCATCGCGGCATCGGGCGTGGAAAGGCGCCGGAGGGCGGCACTCCACCCGGCCCAGCCCCGGCCGCCGTCGGCGAACGCCGCCCGCAGGGTTTCGATCACGGCCGCGGGAGTGGTCGCAAGGGCGCCGGCCCCGTGACGCCGCAGCAGCTCGTAGTTGCCCTCCTCCTGGCCGGGCACGACCTGGTTCACGATCATCGGGCAGCGGGCGGCGATCGCCTCCTGCGTGGTCGCGCCCCCGGCCTTGCTGATGACCGCGTGGTGCGTCATCAGCAGCGCGGGAATCTGGTCGGTCCAGCCGAGCACCCGCGCCAGCCGCGGCCGACCCTCGGCCTGGGCGGTCAACCGGCGCCGCAGACGCTCGTCGCGGCCCACGGCGAAGGTGATTTCCCACTCCGTCTGCAGCAGCAAGCGGCGGGCGGTTTCGGCCGCGCCCTGCGTGCCTGAGTTGATGATGTACAGCACCCGGGGCGCGGCCCCCGCCGCGAGGTCCGGCGGCGCGAGCTCGCCGGCGCGGTCCGCGAAGAACGGATTCACCGGAAACCCGCACACGTGCACCAGGGGGGACGGCACGCCGGCCGACCGGAGGACCGCGGCCGAGTCCTCGTTGGGCACGAACCAGCCGGCGGACCCCGCCCGCCACCAGAGGGAGTTCAGGCTGATCGAGTCGGTCACGATGTTGAAATGCGGCGCCGCCACCGGCGTCCGCCGGGCGATCTCGCGCAGAAGGAACGCGTAGACCGGATAGGTGCTGCAGATCGCGGTCGGGTGGACGGACGCGATCAGGTTGGCGAGCGCGCGGCGCTCCCGGACGAGCGTGCCGAGCAGGCGCGGCGGCAGCGGTGAACGGTCCATCCACGCATAAGCCGCGCTCCACAGCCGCGGCGTGCGGTTGATCATCCCGAGATAACCGCGACGCAGCACGGCGTTCAGGCGCGGCGAGACCCGCGCAAACAGGTCGACCAGTACCGCGGTGCCCGGGCCGTGCCCCCGGTCGCAGGCCGTCGCCAGCGCCCGCGCCGCCGCGTTGTGGCCCTCGCCGTACCCCGCCGTGAGGATGAGGATGCGCGGCTTCACGCGAGGGCGGGCCGCAGCTCGCTCGCGCCGGCCAATGCTTCCGCCGCGAGGTCCGCCTCAAAGCGCTGTATGACCTGGGTCCACGACTGCGCCTCGACCGACGGCCGCGCCCGGGAACGCAGCTGGCCCCGGAGCCCGGCGTCGCGCGCCAGCTGGGCGGCGGCCGCGATCAGCGCCCCGGGCGCGTCGCACGGCACGACCAGCCCATTCTCGCCGTGGCGGACAAACTGGCGGGCTGCCGCATAGTCGAAGCCGGCGACGGCCAGCCCGCTGGCGAGCGCCTCGGTGAGCACGTTGCCGAAGGTCTCGGTGAGGCTCGCGTGAACGTAGATGTCGGCCGAGGCGTAATAGGCGCCGATCTCGTCGCGCGAGAACACGCCCTCGAAGTTGCAGTCCGGATGGCCGCGCTGCAGCGCGGCCCGCAGCGGGCCCTCGCCGGCCAGCACGAACCGGCAGCGGGGATTGGCAGCGCGCATCGCGGCGAAGGCGCGGAAGAGCAGGGGATAGTTCTTCTCCGCCGCCATGCGCCCGACGTGGATCACCACCGGGTCGCCGGGTCCCGCGCCCCATTTCGCGCGGAGCGCCTCGGACCGGCGGCGGGGATGGAATTGGCCGGTGTCGACGCCGCGCGACAGGAGCGCCAGGTTCGCGAAACCCAGCTGGCCCAATTCGGCCGCCAGCTCCGCGGTCGGCACAAAGGTGCGGCGACCGCGGTTGTGCACGCGCCGCAGCCAGGCCAGCACCAGGCCGTGCAACAGCCCCGAACCGTAGTGCCGGGTGTAGCGGTGGAAATTCGTGTGGTAGCTCGTGGTCACCGGCAGGCCAAGCTGGCGGGCGGCGGTCACGGCCGATGCGCCCAGCGGTCCCTCGGTCACGACATGAACCAGGTCCGGCCGCTCCGCGCGCCACGCCCGGCGCAGGCGGCCGGTGGCGGGGAGGCCCAGGCGCAGCTGCGGATAACCGGGGATTGGCATGCCGGGCAGGCTGACCGCTTGGTACGTCGGGCCGGCGCCGGTGGTCCGGTCGGACCGGTGGGGATGGTAAACTGTGACGGCATGGCCCCGGCGCGCGAGCTCGCGCGTGATCACGCCAAACGTCATGGCCACGCCGTTCACTTCGGGCGGAAAGGTCTCGGTGACGATGGCAAGGCGCATGGCGGGGCCATCGTGCAGCGGGCCCGTGGCGCGGGCGTGCCAGCCACGTGACAATCGCGTGAATCCGTCGCGGTGTTACGCCCGCGTGGCAGCCGCGTGATATTCCGGTGCCGGCGCGCTTTTGGTTTTGCGCCCGCGGCGCCGCCGCATCGCATCGCGCGCATGTTCGGTCTCACCCTCACCCCGGCCCTGGCCCTGCTGGGCGCGCTCCATCGGTTCTCGCCGGTGCGCCCGCTGCACACCTTGATGCGGAGCGCGGAGGATCGCCGGCACCCGCGCCAGCTCCGGCCGCACGAACCGGCGATCCGTCACCGCCAGGATGACATCCTCGGCCGCGCCGGCGCGGGCCTGCACCAGCGGGCCGCCATCCTCCTCGAACGCGGTCGCGGCTCCCAGCCCACGATCGTGCTAGGCGGCTTTGTGCCCGACGCCACCGAGCAGGTCATCCTGCTCCGCCAGCAGCTGCTCCGCCGCGGCGATGTGTTCTACGTCAACTATCCCGCCGCCGGCTTCTCGCTCGATCTCCTGTGCGCCCAGCTGGCCGACCTCACCGCGGAGCTCGCCGCGGGCGGCCAGCGCCCGGTGCTGCTCGGCGTGAGCTTCGGCGCCGGCCTGGTGCTGGAACAGCTGCGGCGGGAGCGACTGGCCGGCCTCACCGTCCCCATTGCCGGCCTGGTCCTCGTCAGCCCCGTGGCCTGCGTGGCCGACGTGCTCCCGGCGGCGGCGGGCAAGCCCGGCAGTCTCGTCGGCCGGGCGCTCAAGCCCCACCTCGAGTCCGGCGCCGGCGAGCGCCAGGTCGAGACGTCGCGGGCGATCTTCGCCCGCATGTTCGAGGCGGGCGCAAAAAACCGGGCCGCGCTGCGGATGCTCATGACCGCGCCGGAGGCCGGCCAGCTCCGCGCGGCCGTGCTGGGCACCATCCAGCGCGTCACCGCGTCCGGTGCCCAGGAGCGCGTGCAGGCGCTGCGCGCCCTGCCGGCGCCGCCGAGCTACTTCGCCCCGGGGCTGCTGCCGCTCACGGATGCCCCGGTACTGGTGCTCTACGCGGAACAGGAGGAGGCGGTCCTGGACCGCGCGTCACCCTCCCGGTTCGCGTTCGAGTCGGGCCTGCGGGCTTATTTTCCGGCGGGCCGCCTGAAGGTGGTGACCGCCCTCCCGGGCGCGGCGCCGGTCCAGCACGCTTCGCTGATCTTCCACGCCTTCGAGTTTCGGCCGCACCTCGAGGCGTTCTACACGCGGCTCCGCCCGCGCCGCCTGCGCTCCGCCGCATGACCACCCTCCAGCGCCGCTCTCCCGTCGCCACCGCGCTCGTCACCCTCGGCGCCGGCTTCCAGTCCGCCCGCGTGCGCCGCCACCTCCGGCGCGCAGACGAGGCGCGGGACGGGCAGCACCAGGCCTGGCGCGCGCGCCGGGACGATTTCAGTCGGACCGAGTTCGGCCGCGCCGCCGGGGTGGAACGCGGACTGCCCTACGAGACGTTCCGGCAGCGGGTCGCGCTGCGCGGCTACGAGCAGTTCGCGCCGTGGATTGAACGCATGAAGCGGGGCGAGCCGGACCTGCTCGTGCCGGGGTCGTGCGCGCGCTACGCGGTGTCGTCCGGCACCACGGCCGGCCGCACCAAGTACCTGCCCGTGCCGCCGGCGATGCTGGCCCATTTCCGTCGTGCCGGCCTCGCCTCGCTGTTCTGGTACACCGCCCGGGCGGGTCACGCCCGCGTGTTTCAGGGCCGTCACCTGTTCCTGGGCGGCTCGACCGCGCTCGCGCGCCTGCCGGGGGATGGACGCTTCGAGGCCTGGGCCGGCGACCTGAGCGGGATCGCCGCCATGAACCTGCCGGCCTGGGCCGAGCAGCTGCTCTATGAACCGGGCCGGGAGGTTGCGCAGATGGGCGACTGGTCGGCGAAACTGCAGGCGATTGCCGGGCGCACGATGTGCCAGGACATCACGCTGCTGGCGGGCATCCCGAGCTGGCTGCTGATCCTCGGGGAAGTGCTGCAGGCGCGGAGCGCCGCGCGGCCGCTCACGCGGCTCTGGCCCAATCTGGAATGTGTCGTGCACGGCGGCGTGCCGCTCGCGCCCTTCGCGGCCGAGCTCCGGGAACTGGTCGGGCCGACGGTCAATTTCCACGAGGTCTACCCGGCGTCGGAGGCGTTCATCGCCGCGCAGGACGCGGAGGCCGAGGCGGGGCTGCGGCTGCTCACCGGGGCCGGCGTGTTCTACGAGTTCCTGCCGCGGCGCCGGTTCGACGAGCACCGGCTCGACGAGCTCGGGAGCCACGCGGTGCCGCTGGAGGGCGTGCGGCCCGGCGAGGACTACGTGATCCTGCTGACGACGCCCGGCGGGCTCTGCCGGTATGTGATCGGCGACGTGGTGCGGTTCGTGTCGGCCGCACCGCCGCGCCTGGTGTACGTCGGCCGGACCCGGCTCGAGCTGAGCGCGTTCGGCGAGCATGTGATCGAGAAGGAACTCACCGACGTGCTCGCGCAGGTGGGGGCGCGGCGGGGGCTGAACGTGGCCAACTTCCATGTGGCCCCGATCTTCGTGGACACCGCTGCGAACCGGACCCGCGGCGCGCACGAGTGGTGGATCGAGCTGCGCCCCGGGCCCAGCGGCGCCCTACGGCTGGGTGAGCTGGTTGATGAGCTCGACGCGGCGCTCCAGGCCGCGAACGACGACTACGAGGGCAAGCGGAAGGGCGGGGGCCTCGACCGGCCGCGGGTGCGTCTGGTCGCCTCCGGCACCTTCGAGCTCTGGATGCGCCGCCAGGGCCGGTGGGGCGGGCAGAGCAAGATGCCGCGATGCCGCAGCGACCGGGCGATTGCCGACGAGCTGGCAGCCTTGGCTGACGCCGAGTGACGCGCAGGCCCCGGAGGGTTGCCGAGATGTAACGCGCGGGTCACGTCCGTGACACACTACGGTGGCAGAATCGGCGGGTGAATCCACACCACCGTAACCGACCCCGAATCCATTCCATCTTGGCCGCCGTCGCCACCGTTCTCCTGACTGGCGGAACGGCGCTGCGGGCCGACGATCCCGCCGCGGCCGCCGCCAAGGACCAGGCCGTGCGCCTCGAGGAATTCGAGGTGCGTGAGAGCCAGACTTCGGCGCTGATCCAGGCGCCAACCGAAAGCACGCTCGACGCCCGCCAGCCGCTCTCGAGCATCAGCCTCCAGTATATCTCCAACAGCGTGGCGCCGACCGCGGACTTCGCGACGATCGGCAACATCGCGCCGAGCGTGTCCAATGTAGAGACCAACGGTCCCGGCCTGAGCGAGTCGAAGCACCTCACGATGCGCGGCTTTGACGACGCCCAGTACAACGTCACGTTCGACGGCATCCCGTTCGGCGACCAGAACGACTACTCGCACCACACGACGAGCTATTTTCCCGCCAAGCTGATTGGGCGCATGGTGGTCGACCGCGGCCCCGGCACGGCCAGCACCATCGGCCAGGCGACGTTCGGCGGCACGATTGCGATGTACTCCAAGGACCCGCGCACCGTGGCCTCGTTCGTCCCCACGCTCAGCCTCGGCAGCTGGAACACGCGCCTCGGCCACTTTGAGGCCAATTCCGGCCTGTTGCCGGCCCTCAACGGCGCTTCCTTGATCGCGAGCTACCAGCGCATGGAGACCGACGGCTATCGGTCCAACTCGGACATGCAGCGCGACACGTACTACCTCAAGTACCTCCAGCCGGTCGGCGCCACGACCACGCTGACCCTGCTCAGCAGCTACAACCGGATCCACTTCAGCAACCCCGGCACCGTGACCCAGGCCCAGATCGACACGCTGGGTCGCAGCTACGGCTTGGTCAGTGACCCGACCAAGACCGACTTCAAGGGCTACAATTACCAGGATAAGCAGGCCGACTTCGAGTACCTCGGGCTCAACAGCCGCTTCGGCGACTGGACGATCGACAACAAGGCCTACACGTATTTCTACAACAACGAGAGCCGCGAGAAGCCGAAGACCAAGACCGTCGCGGGCGTCGTCAACTTCCTCGGATCCTACAAGGTCAACAACTACCGGACATACGGTGACCATTTCATCCTCACCCGCGAGGACGCCGCGGGCGTGCTCAGGGCCGGGGTCTGGCTCGAGTATTCGCGCAACCCGCGTTATCTCTATGGCCTGAACTACACCGCGACAGGCGCGGCGGCGATCGACCTCAACCCCGCCACGGTGCAGTTCGCGCCCGTGGCGGCAAACCCGCTGACCGCGGTGGGCGCATCCTATTACGATTACAGCTACCGGATGGTCGCCTACGCCAAGACGCTCCAGCCGTTCCTCGAGTACGAGTGGCGGGCGACCCGGGAGCTCAGCGTCGATGCGGGCCTCAAGTATTACGACTACACCCGCGACATCGAGGCGGACGTGAATCAGACCAAGGCGCGGAAGCCGCTGTTTTACCGTCACACCGAGACGAAGGCGCTGCCGTCCCTGACGGCCAACTATCGCCTTTCCGGCGAGTGGTCCGCCTACGCGCAGGTTGCGCAAGGGCTGCTCGCGCCGAACCTCAACCAGTTTTACGTGGATGTGCCCGACACCAACACGGTGAAGCCGGCGCAGACGTGGAATTACCAGCTGGGCACGGTCTACAAGCACGACCGCTTCAATGCCGCCGCCGACGTCTACTATATCGATTTCAGGAATTACGCCTACAAGGGGCCGGCCAACTCGTCCGGCGACCCGGCGTACATCGGCGTCGCGGCCGGCGCCTACTACAGTGGGGCGGAAGCCGAGGCCACGTACTACCTTGGCGACGGGTTCAGTTTTTACGGCAACGGCTCGATCAACCGCGCCGAGTTCAAGGGGTCGAAGCTGGATGTGCCCACGGTGCCGGAGGCCACGGCGGCGTTTGGCTTCGTCTACGACCACCGGAGCGGTCTCTTCGGCTCCTTTACCCAAAAGTACGTCGGCCGCTGGGCGGTCTACGACACCCTCACGAACCCGGACCTCCCGGGTGGCGGCGCCTCGCGTCGTGCCGACAGTTCCTCCTACTCGCTCGCGGATCTCTCCGTCGGCTACAACCGCAAGCTCGACTACGGTTTCTTCCGCAGCTTCAAGATCCGGCTCCAGGTCAGCAATCTGTTCGACCGCAAGGTGCAGGTGCTCGACGGCATCGATGCCAACCTCGCCAACGCCTACGCCAAGGATGTCTTCAACGTCCTGCCGGAGCGGAACTACTTCCTGACCGTCTCGGGTGAGTTCTAGCCGTCTCGGGAGGCCGCATTCATGATCCTGCCGTCCTGTCGAAGGCCGCGCCGGCTGCTCTGGCCGGCATTCGGGCTGCTGGCCGGAGCCCTGTCTGCGGCGGTGCCCCTCCTGCCGGACTTCGATCCGCAGGAGTGGGTGCCGCCTCCGCCGGCCTTCGGCGAGGCGGAGGACCAGGCTGACCGCCGGGCGACGGCCGCGGTTTTCGCCGGCCACACCGTGGCCGACGAGGCGCGTGGGCGAGCGGAGGCGCACGTCACCGCCTTCGATTTCGCCGGCGTGCTCGGCGATGGGTTTCAGGCCGCGGCACTGCCGCGGACCGCGGCGCTGTTCGTGCGCGTCGAGACCGAGGCCCGGCGGATTGCCGGACAGGCGAAGGCCACTTGGCGCCGTTCGCGGCCCCGGGCGGGTGATCCGTCCCGGGCGCTGGAGGCGGGCGATCCCGCGAAAAGCCCGGGTTACCCGAGCGGCCACTCGACCCGGGGCACACTGTACGCGCTGCTGCTCGCGGAGCTTTTTCCCGCCCGCCGGACGGAGCTGCTCGCGCGCGGGCGCGAGATCGGCTGGACCCGGGTGGCCATCGGCGCCCACACGCCCCTCGACATTCAGGCCGGCCGCGTCTTGGGCCAGGCCATCGCCTATGCGTTGCTGGCCAATCCTGAGTTCCGGACCGAGCTCGGGACCGTGCGTCACGAGTGCGAGACGCTGACCTCGGGCGCCGTGCCCGAGCGCTAGTCGCTCCCAGATTTTTCCCCATGCAACCGAAACCATTCGCACTCCCTCGACTGGCCCTGCTGGCCGTCATCCTGTCCTCCCCGTTCCTGCGGGCCGCAGACCCCGTCGCGGCCGCCTACCTCGCCCCGGCCGCGGTCGATTCCTTGCTGCTGCTGCCGCCGCCGCCCGAAGCCGGCTCGCGCGAGACTGCGGCGGACCTGGAAGAGGCGTACGAGGTGTACCGCCAGCGCACCCCGGAGGAACGGGCACGCGCCGTTGACGAGGTGAAGTTGACGCCGTTCCACTTCGCCCCGGTGATCGGGCCGTGGTTCGTCGCGGGACGGTTCCCGAAGACGGAGGCGTTGTTCAAGAGGCTGGAGCGAGAGTCCAAGGCGATGAGTACCGCGGCAAAGAAGCACTGGCAGCGCCCGCGTCCGTACCACGCCGATCCGGCGCGCTTCGCCGATCCCGTCGAGCACGAGGAGCGCACGGACTACAGCTATCCGAGCGGTCACTCGACGCGGGGCACGTTGTATGCGCTGATTCTGGCCGAGATTTTCCCCGACCGGCGCGACGCCCTGCTGGCCAAAGGGCGCGAAACCGGCTGGCTGCGGGTGCTGGGCGGCGTGCACTACCCGTCGGATGTCTTCGCCGGCCGGGTGCTGGGACAGGCCCAGGCCCGCGCCTTCCTTCGGAGCGAGTCCTTCCAGCACGACCTCGCCGAAGCGCGCGCCGAGTTGGCAGCGGCCAGGTGAGGCCGACGTTCGCGCTGCCGGCGAGGTTTGGCCGGCGGAATAGGAGGGGGCACCGGGAGTGCCGCCTTGGGTGGATTTCGCCTTGCCGCGCGCCGCACCGACGCGAACAGGCGGCTAGCGTCGGGCTCGGCTACAGCGTGGTCAACGAGAGGGTTAACCTCGGGCTGGAATTCGAGCGCAGTCTGGTGACCGACCGGCAGGTGAATCAACCCGGCCGGCTACACGCGGCGGTGGGCCCGAGCGCACAGTGGCCGTCGGACCGCTTGCACCTGCCCTTCGCGGCGCTGTGGGGCACGACCGCGAGCGCATCTCGCCGCGAGGGGTTTGTGTTGCTCGGGCTCGAGTTCGGCGACGGCTTCGCCGCCGGCAAGGATCACCAGAAGGTCGAACCTATTTCGCTGCGGGGACGCTAGGCCGCACTCTGGCGATGGAAGGTCGCCGGATGCGACCCGAGAAGCCCGCGGCTGCAGCGACCGGGCGGCGAGGTGAATGTCGCCTCACGCAGGGTGGCGCCAGGCCTTCGGGGTTTGCCGCTTTTGACTGGCTGGTCTCAGCCGTCCGACACCGCCTCAGCGCAGCTCGGGCGGGTCGAACACGAAGCCGTGGAAGAACGAGCGGTGCGCGCGGGGCAGGCGCTCGTTGTAGAACGCCTTGCTGTAGTTCCAATGGGCGTACGAGGCCAGCATCCAGGGATGCTCGTACGCGTAATAGAGCATCGTGCGGCCGGGCGCCCCCTCGGCGTACGGCGCCGCCGTGTGCCAGATCGCGTTGTGGAAGAGGATCGCCGTGCCGGCCGGGGCGCACACCTGCACCGCGCCCGGGAAGAACTCGCGGCGGTTCGCCTGTTCCGGCGTCAGCTCGGCGCGCGAGAGATGGCTGCCGGGCACCACCGTTAGGTTGCCGCGCCACGGCTGCGTCATGTCGCTGAGATAATAGCCGACCTTGAGCTGGAGTAGCGGGATCTCGTGGCCGAGCTGGCGGTAGCCGTTGTCGGCGCCGTCGCGATGCCAGCCGCCGACGCGGTTCCGGTAGTCGCGGGCATCCTCGACGATCGCGTCGGACGCATGGTAGTGCGGCGCGGGGTTCAGCAGCGCGTGCACGTAGGGCTGCAGCGCGGGCCAGAGCATCAACTCGAGGAAGGCCGGGTCGTCCTCGAGGAGGTTGAGGATCCGCGTGCTCTTCTCGCCCTGAATCTGGGTGAGGTCGTGGCTGTTGCGCGGCGGCCATTGCCATTTCCAGCCAGCCGGCACGCCCTGGCGCCGGCGCGCCACCGACGGCGTCAGCGCGGCCTGCAGGCGCGCCACATGCGCGGGCGTGAGGAAGTTCTCGAGCACCAGATAGCCCTGGGTCTCGAAATAAAAACGTTCGGCCGCGGTGGGCGCGGCCGGGGCGGGGGATGACGGGGAGGACATCGGCGGGGGTGAATGTGGGCTAGCGGCATTCACCCGCGGCACAATCCAATTCCATCCGGCGCGGGTGCCGGATGGGTCGAAGGTCTCAGGTCGAAGGTCGAACGTCAGCTGGCCGCGGCGAAGCCGCACACGAGACCTGCGACCTGGGACCTGTGACGTTTGACCCGGCGCCCCTGGCTTGGGTCAGGTCGAAGGTCTCAGGCAAAAAAGTCGAAAGGCAGCCTGCTGCCGTCGGGCCGCTGGCCAGACCTGTGACGTGGGACCTGCGACCTTCGACTCAAGGGCGCGTTTGCCCGCGCCCTGCTAGTACCGCCCGCACTCCTCGACGAGTTCGGCGACGCGGCGCAGGCGGTGCTCGAGGCCATCGGGCGGGACCTGATCCGCGACGCCGAGGAAGTACCGTGGCTCGGTGCGCATGACGGCCAGGGTCGCGCGCACGTGACGCTCGAATTCCGCCTCGCTCACCGAGGGCGCGAAATACGCGCCGGGGATGCCGCCCCAGAACCGGGTCGGGGTCTCGCCGCAGAACGCCTTCCAGTCCTCGACCGCGAGGTCGCCGACCGGCGAGGGCGTGAGGCTCTCGATGAAGTCAAAGCCCACGGTGCACTCCTGCCGCAGCAGGCCGCGCAGCGTGCCGTCGAGGTGCATGCAGGAGAACTTGCCGGCGGCGCGGATGCGGGCGGTCCATTTTTCCTGGTAACCGCGCATGAACTTCTCGAACAGCACCGGCCCCACGCTCTCGGACGAGAGGTTTTCCGGGATCATCAGCAGCTCGGCCGGGCTGGCGACCGCGAGCGCGGCCGCGGCGTCGTGCGACTGCTCGACGACCGCGAGCGTCTCCGCGAAGAGCGCCGGCGCGTCGTCGAGCATGTCGACGGCCGCGATGATCCCGGCGTCCAGCGCCACCAGCTGCATGAACGGACTCTTGGGCAGATACGCGAGGTGGAGCCCGGCCTCGCCGATCTGCGGCCCGCGCTCGAGGCCGAAGGCGTAGTCGGCCTCGTACCGCGTGTGGGCGTGCAGGAACTGGTAGGCCGGCAGGTCCGCGGCGCCCTTGAGCAGGTGCTCGACGGGTCCCTCGGTGAACGACTCCGGCAGCCAGCGCCAGCGTTCCTGCAGCGTGCCGTGGGGCGTGATGATCTGGCGGACCCGGTCGTGACCCTCGCGCCACTCGCGTGTCTCGCACCCGTCGACGATCCCGCGGAACGGAAAGTAACCCTGCAGGTAGAAGCCGAGGTTCAGCTCGCGGTGCCAGTCGAGGTAGGCCGCGGACTGCTTGAATCCCTCCGGCCGCTGGCCGCGGCCGATCTGGGCGGTGGCGAGGTAGTCGAGGTCGCCGAACCACGGGACGCAATCGGGACGCTGGCCGCGCAACACGGCGAGGGCACGGGCGCGGGGCGACATGGGCATGCAGACCGGGTAACGGGTGCCGTCGCCGCTGCAACCCTCGCGTTGCCGCCCCGCGCGTTTGAAGCCCCCCTGCATCCGGCTGTTAGGCCCGTTGCTGTGACCGCCTTCCCGATTGGTTCACCGCCAAGGCCGCTATGATCGCGAAGATGGATACTGAGCCGTCAAGACCTGCCACGAAGCACACGAAGGACACGAAGACTGACGAAGAGGCCTTGGCAGCGGGCGTGGTTGACGCAGCCGTGAAAGTCCACCGGGCGCTAGGGCCCGGGATGTTGGAGTCGGTCTATGAGCAGTGCCTGGCCTTCGAGCTGAGTCGCCGCGGCATTCCGGTCGAGCGACAGAAGTCCATTCCGGTCATTTATGAGGGCCTGCGGATCGAGGCGGGTTACCGGGTCGACCTGATGGTGGCGGACACCATCGTCGTTGAGCTCAAGGCGGTGGAGCGGCTCGACCCCATCCACGAAGCACAGCTGCTCTCATATCTTAGGCTCGCCAACCGGCGAATTGGCTTCCTGATAAACTTCAACGTCCGGCTCCTCAAGGAAGGCATCCACCGACGCGTCCTCTGAATCCTCTTCGTGTCCTTCGTGAACTTCGTGGCCCCAAGAATCCTCGAGCAAGCCCGGAAGCTGTTGTGTGCGCTGCAGGCGGAGCTGCGCGATACGCTCATCGCGGCGCGGGCCCGGCGCGGGCATACGTTCGCCAAGGTCGCGGGCGTCACCGCCGCCGACACCATCTACCAGGTCGACCGGATCTCCGAGGCCGCCATCCTCGCCTGGTTCGGGCGACACTGGCCGCGGGCGTGGCCCGTCGAGCTGGTCATGGAGGGACTGGAGGACCACGGGAGCGTCACGTTTCCCCGCGGCACGCCGGTCGCGCGGACCGTCTTCAAGTGCATCCTCGACCCGATCGACGGCACGCGGA
>CAYYGV010000008.1:0-56587 GCA_964471615.1 uncultured Opitutaceae bacterium | reverse complement strand
CTTCTTCATCGACCACGGCACGGGCGTCGTGATCGGCGAGACCGCGCGCATCGGCAACAACGTGAAGCTCTACCAGGGCGTCACGCTCGGCGCGAAGTCGTTCGAGACCGACGCCTCCGGTAATCCCGTGAAGGGCATCAAGCGCCACCCGGACATCGGGGACCACGTCACGATCTACGCCCACGCCACCATCCTCGGCGGCGACACGATCATCGGTGCGAATTCGATCATCGGCTCGAACGTCTGGATCATGCGCTCGGTGCCGACCAATTCCCTGGCCTTCTACAAGGGCGACCACCTCGTGATCCGCGACCGCCACAGCCCGGGCGCCGGTGGCATGCTCGGCGACGAAACACTCAGTTGGGAGATCTGATCCGGGGCTGGATCGGGATCCAGCCCCGGATCAGATCGGAGTTCGGAGATCGCAGTTCGGAGATCGAAAGACCACGCCTGCGGCTCGGCTCGGGGACGAGAGCCGTGTAGCCCGAATTCGAATTCCAGATTCCAACCTCCAGCGATCGAACTCAGATCGCCGAACTGCGAACTACGATCTGCGATCTCCGATGTCCGCCGCGGCTAGTCTTCGTCCGGCTTCCGGTAGTCCTGGTGCCCGGACTTCATCACGTCGTTGACCTCGCCGATCAGGTGGCCGGCCTTCGCCGTGTCACCGGCGGTCAGCGCCGCCTCGAGGTCAGTGAGCTTCGCGATGAGCTTCTTGAGCTGGGCCTGATAGCCCTGGTGAAACTTGGCGCGCTCGCCTTCCGGGCGCTCCGACTCGAGCTGGGGCGTCAGTTTGCCCGCCGCCTCGGCGTTGGTGCGAACCGTGGCGACGAGCTTGGCCGTCGCGGCGCTCAGCTGGCCGTCGCGGGCCTCCTTGCGCACCTGACGCCAAGCCTTGCCCATCGTGGACATGGTCTTTTCGAGTTCGGTCTCCGGCTTCTCCGGCTTCGCGTGCTTGCCGGCGTGGGCCGGGGGCGCCGACGGAGGAGTCTCCGCGCGAAGGCCCGACCAGACGCCGAGCGTGACAACGAGAACCAGGGAAACAGGGCGAAAGTTCATACGGGCGCCCAGCACAGCGAGCCATCCGCTCTGCGTCCACGAAAATTGCGTAACAGTTCCTTAAGGTCCCCTCGGCACCGGTCGGGTGAACCACTAATCCTCGCTAATCCACACTAATCTAGGTCCGGCAAACCAAGGCACGCATCCGATTCCAATTAGTGAAGATTAGCGAGAATTAGCGGTTCCCCTCCTCCGTTCCCTCCTGTGCGAGGTTTGAAGCGCAGCCTGCCGCTCGGCTTGGCCTCGATCTACGTGGCGGCCATTCGGGCGTGACGCTCGATGCCGGCTTCGACCGCCTTGAGCATGTGACCGTAGTCGGCGGCGAACTTGGCGTAGGCCGGCGTGAAGCAATGGGTGTTGATCGTCGCGCGCCGCCGGTACGGCACGTAGTTTCCGATGTGCCAGCCGACATTTCGATAGATGCAGAAGTCGCCGGGATTGAGCACGAGTTGAACCGCCCCCGGCATGGCCTGGCAGTAGCGCAGGCAGAACTCCTCAAGTTCCTCGTCGGATCGGCGACGCGATTCGTCCCAGAGCTCCTGTTGGGTGGTGGACGCGTACACCCGCATTTCCTCCGGGGTGTTGTGCACGCGCTTGAAGCTGCCCGGGACGTACCAGGTGGCCGTGTCCTCGTAGAGCGGGCAATTGACCTGGTTCCAGAGGCGGAAGTCGGTGGCGATCTCCTGCCAGCGGGCGTCACCGATCTCGGCCTGAAACTCCGCCTCGAGGACGTGATCGCGCCAGTCACGATGCCATTCGGTCGACCAGGGTCGCTCGCGCGGGCCAAACAGCAGGCAGGCATCCTCCGTGGGCCTGAGGGAGTGCTCCGGCGTGAGCAGCGCCTGAATGGCGTCGTTCAGTCCCTCGATGTGGTCGAACTCGCGGAAGGGACGCAGGTCGAGCTCCGCGGCGTG
Source organism: uncultured Opitutaceae bacterium (assembly GCA_964471615.1). Lineage (GTDB taxonomy): Bacteria > Verrucomicrobiota > Verrucomicrobiia > Opitutales > Opitutaceae > Opi-474. Next base: position 54,614 of record CAYYGV010000008.1, on the reverse strand, counting down.
AGCCTTGAGCGGAGCAAGTCTCTGGGTCTGCGGGCCGTGGAGCCGCACGGCAATATCGTGGGCCTTGGCCGCCTCCCGCCGCATATCGCGCAGGAGTCCCGCGGGAATGACCTGGCGAATGACAAAGTAGCCGGAATCGCGGTAGTGCTTTCGGTCAGCGTCGGTGATGGGCTGGATCTTCATGGCGGTCAAAGGGCGGATTGGAGCGGTAATCGAGAGAGGGAACCACTAATTTCCGCTAATCTCCACTAATCGAGTCTGAATGCTCAGCCTCCTCACGCCGGTTGCTACGACCAAACCAATTCCAATTAGTGCGGATTAGCGCCCATTAGCGGTTCCCCGCCTCCGTTACCTCCTGTGCAAGGCTTGAGAGGATTGGTCCTCCTCGGCCTCAACCACCGAACTGGATGCCCTGCGCAAGAGGCAGCTCCTTCGAATAATTCACGGTCGCAGTCTGGCGGCGCATGTAGGTTTTCCACGCGTCGCTGCCGCTCTCGCGGCCGCCGCCGGTTTCCTTCTCGCCGCCGAAGGCGCCGCCGATCTCCGCGCCGCTGGTGCCGAGGTTAACGTTCGCGATGCCGCAGTCGCTGCCGCGCGCCGCAAGGAACGCCTCGGCCTCGCGCATGTCGTTCGTGAAGATCGCCGAGCTCAGGCCCTGGGGCACGCCATTCTGAAGCGCGATGGCCTCGTCGAACTGGTGGTAGGTCATCACGTACAGGATCGGGGCAAACGTCTCGTGCTGCACGATGCCCCAGTTGTTCTCCGCCTCGATGATGCAGGGCGTCACGTACCGGCCGCTGGCATACGCCGCGCCCGTCAGGCGCTTGCCGCCGAAGAGGACGCGTCCGCCGTGTTTCTTCGCGGACGCGATCGCCTCCGCGTAGTGCTCCACCGCGTCCACATCGATCAAGGGGCCCATCAGGGTGCGTGGGTCGAGTGGATTGCCGATCCGCACCTGACCGTACGCGTCGACCAGCGCCCGCAGCAGCTTGGTCTCGACCGACTCATGGACGATCAATCGCCGGGTCGTCGTGCAGCGCTGCCCGGCCGTGCCGACCGCGCCAAATAGGATTCCCCGCACCGCCAGTTTCAAGTCCGCCGAGGGTGTCACGATGATCGCGTTGTTGCCGCCAAGCTCTAGCAGCGAGCGGCCGAAGCGCTTGGCCACGACTTCACCGACGCGACGGCCCATCCGGGTCGAGCCGGTCGCGGACACCAGCGGCACCCGCGGGTCGGCCGCCAACAGTTCGCCGACGTTGGCGCCGTCGCCCGAGACTAGGGAGAACACCGCCGGGTCCACTCCGCAGTCGCGACAGACCCGCTCGGCCAGTTTCACGCACGCGACCGCCGTCAGCGGGGTCTTCTCGGAGGGTTTCCACAGGGTCGCGTCACCGCAGGCCGCGGCGAGCGCGCTGTTCCAGGCCCAGACGGCCACCGGGAAATTGAACGCCGAGATGATGCCCACCACGCCGAGCGGGTGCCACTGCTCCATCATGCGGTGGCCCGGCCGTTCCGTCGCGATGGTCAGGCCGTGGAGCTGGCGCGAGAGGCCGGTCGCAAAGTCACAGATGTCGATCATCTCCTGCACCTCGCCCTCGCCCTCGGCCACGATCTTGCCCGCCTCCAGCGACACGAGCCGACCGAGGTCGCGTTTGTGCGCCCGGAGCGCCTCGCCGAATTTCCGCACCACCTCGCCGCGTTTCGGCGCCGGGACATCACGCCAGACCCGGAAGGCCCGCTGGGCGGCGGCGGCGGCACGGTCGTAGTCGGGATGGGTCGCGGTTGAGACGTAGCCGAGCAGGCTGCCGTCGATCGGCGAGTGTTTCTCGATCGGGGCGCCTTCGCCAAACCACTCGCCGCCGAACACCCCGTGGTTGTGCACCTTCAGGCCAAGGCGGGGAAAAATCTCGGCGACGGTTTTCTTGACGGTGGTGGCCATGGTTGGAGTGGGGTTCGAGGTCGAGAGTGTGACGCTAGACTACAGGAGGTGCAACAGGTCCATGTTTACCACGAAGAACACAAAGAGCACGAAGCCCAGGCCTTGCTGTCCGGGCTTCGTGTTCTTCGCGACCTTCGTGGTAAATCAGCATCAGGGGTACGGGTTGGAAACACGTCCTTTGTCTCGGAACGGTGTCTCGTGGGATGACTTTTCCCACAACCTGCGCGGGCGGGGAAGTGGGTCAACGGGCGAGGTGATTTTCCGGGGTCAGCCGCCGTACACCTTCCCGCCCCACTGGGTGCCGAGGAAGTCCTTCAGGGCGACCGACTCCTGCTTCACGAAACCGGGACCAAGCCGGCCGCGCGCGTAGAGCTCAAGGACCGCGACGACGCCGGCGGCCGTGGTGAGCTGGATGGCGTTGAGCCGCCGGCCGCGCACGGTGCCGCCACGCATCTTCTTGATGAAGCTCCGCTGCTTGAGGCTGCCGCCCTTGTCGTTGCCGACGACGCTGACATAAAACACCACGACATCCGACTCCGTGAGCGGCACTTCCTGATCGAAGATCTGAGTCACGAGGTCCTGCCGCGGCGCGAGGTTCAGATCGTGCAGCAGGAACTTCATCAGGTCGCGATGCCCGGGGTACCGCATCGTCTTGTAGTTCAACTCCTGGACCTTGCCCTCGAAGGTCTCGCACATCGTAGCGACGCCGCCGGAGGTGTTGAACGCCTCGTATTCGGTGCCGTCGATCGTGATGCGCTCAATGCCGTCGAGCGGCATGGTCGTGACGCGCCGGCCTGCGTGGAGCGCCTCGCCGACCTGGCAGTATTCGTTGATGAGGCCCGCGGTACTCCAACTCAGGTAGTACTTCATCTGGTTGCTGGCGTTCAGCGGCAGCGCGCCGACGCGCATCTCGCAATGGCGCACGAACGATAGCGACGACGCCAGGGATCCGCCGACGATGTTGATCGCGCCGGGGGCGAGGCCGCACTGCGGCATGAACGTCGCGCGGACCTTCTTCGCGGCGAGCCGGCGGACGAAGTTCGTCGTGTCGACGTCCTCCGTCAGGTCGAAATACGACACCCCGGCCGACGCGCAGACCTCGGCGATGGGCTTGTTGAGGAAATAAGGTGCGGCGCTGACGATGGCGTCGACGGTGCGGACGAATTTCGCGAGCTCGGCGCGATTGGCTACGTCCACCTGGCGCAAACGGGCCTTGCGGAGACCACGGAGGTTCACGTCGGCGCGGGTGTCGGCCAAGACGACGCTCCGGCAGAACCGGCAGGTTTCGAGGAGAGTGGCGATGGTGGCGCCGACTTTGCCGGCGCCGATGATTCCGATCTTCATGGGAATGAGAGAAAAAGAGGTTGGGGTTTCCGCGGATGGCGCGGATGAACGCGGATAGCTGACTTCAATCCGCGACCATCCGCGTCTTCTGCGGGAGGGACGGAACGCCCGTTATTCGGGCGAATGAGCCTGCTGGACCTTGCGCGGGTCCGTGGCGGAGATGATGGCGCTGACGGCCTTCTGGTTGAAGCCCTTGAAGCCGCCCTTGCGCTGGAGATTCTCGAGGTGGCTGCCGATGGCGCCGTCGCGGAGGAAGCCCTCCGCCTGCGCCGCGGTGATGAGCCCGCTCCCCTGCAGCGCAGACACTCGCTCGGGTCGCACGGTCCAGCGCTCGCCCTCGGTGAAGGCCTGCCGGAGAAACGCGAAGTCGGAGAACGGCTTCATCGTAGTGACGCCCTCGCCCGCGAGCTGGTCGCGGAGCCGCACGAAGTCGAAGCGGGCCTCGAGGTGATGCATGCCGGCCTGGAGGAAACTGTCGCCGTGCAGCGCGCACCACAGCCCGACCGTCCGCAGCGCGGGCAGGTCCGGCAGCCGCTGGGTCGCGAAGTCGATGTCGATCTCGCCCGGCTTCAGGTCCACGTCGGCAAAGACAACGATGCCCACGGCCGGCGCCTCCATGACCTGCGCGCCCCAGCCGGCCTCGTCGCCGGCGTAGAACCGCTCGCGTTTCTCGAGCCCGAGCCGCGTGAGAAACTGGACCAGATCCGGGAACAGGCGACGCGAGCAGCGGAAGGTGTGGTGGTCGTGATTGCCCCAGCCGAGCCCGAGCGAATCTTGCCGGCGGCGCTGGATGCGGCCGGCCCGATTGCGGAATTCCCAGAAGGCGCGCTCCTCGGCGAAGAAGAGCTCACACGCCACGTCGCGGGGGACGAGCGCCAGCACCTGGTCGAGCATCTGGAACGCGTGCTTCACGCCATCGACATCGTCGGCGAAGTGGCGACGTCGCATCCGGAAGAGCTCGCGGGCCTTCACGACCGCGGCGGCGCCGGTGGGCGTGGGCGGCTCGATGGTGAAGCCGCGCCAGCCGAGACGCTCAACCGCCTCGAGCCGTGCTCCCTGCTCAGTCGCGATCACGGCCCGGCGCAGGCGCGCGCCGAACTCGCCCTCGATCGGAACGGCGAGACCGTGGTGCGACAGGAAATCGACGAGCGACTCGGGACGCACCGCCAGCACCGACGGCGTGCCATTGACGCCGCCTGCCGCGCCAAGCAGCACGCGGGGCATCATGGCCCGCGGGTGATGGAAGACGGTCAGGCCGGGCGGTGCCGACACCGCCTCCTCGACGAGACCAACGGCGCGGAGCTCGTCGGCGTGGGCGGGCGACAACACGAGGTGGTCGACCCATTCGTAGAAGTCCGTGCCCGTCTCGTCCCGCATCCGCTCCGCCAGGCGGCGGGCGAAGGCATGACGGGAGAGGAAGGCTTCGATGTAACGGCCGAGCAAACTCTCGGCCTCGTAAGCCAGCGGCCAGTCAAACTGCGCCGCCGGCCTGCCAGGTGGGGAGACAGGGGAAACCATGGGGATCGGGGTTGAATCCTTGTTGCCATCACCAATGCCCCGGAACCGGGCGGTGGGAAGCGGAAAAGCGTCCAACCGTTGATCGCCTTTGCGCTTGGCCGGCCGGAGTGAAAGGAGTTTCCTCCCGGCGTGCCCGAACCGACCGACCCCACCCCGGAGGCCCCGCGTCGCGAGATCCGTTTCAAGGATCGCGAGTTCGAGCGCGACAACCCGCCGGTCCAGGGACTCGACGCCGTGCCGTCGTTCGAAGTGCGCGACCTGCTCGACCTCGCGAACAAGCCCCCCAAGCCGCCGGCGGACGGTCCCCTGCCCTCATCCATCGCCCCGCCCGCCAGCAACGACGTGCACGCCATCCTGCGGGCCAACCTCGAGCGCGACCGCGAGCGGGGACTCTATCAGGTCGCGATGGAGGAACGCCGGCCCTCGCGCCGCAAACGCGACTACTGGACCCTGATGATCGGCGTGAACGGAGCCCTGATCCTCACCGCGCTGCTGATCGGGCTCAATGTGATGACCGCCGTCTACGCCTTCTCAGGCGTGATCCTCATCAGCATCGGACTGACGTGGATCATGTGGTTCATCATGGATGACTATTGAGGCGCCCTTTGGGAGTTGAAGGTTGAGGGTTGAAGGTTGAAAGGGTTCGGAGAGGTAGGCGCTCCGAATCGATTGGCCACAGAAAGGCGTAGAAACTCGCTGGCTCGGCTGACAGCTGACGGCTGAATGCTGACGGCCCGTTCTTGCGCCTCTTGCGCCTTCTTGCGGCTAGAACTCGCCGCGCCTCAGGCGCGGCCGCTTCGCCGCAGCAGCTCCCACATCAGCACGGCGCCAGCGACGGAGACGTTGAGCGACTCCACGAGTCCGCTGCCGGGGATGGTCACCAGCCGCGTGCAGGCCTTTGCCGCCTCCTGCGAAAGTCCCTCCTCCTCGTTGCCGAGCACGAGGGCCACCGGCTTCGGCCGCGCCCCGGTGCCGCCACCAGCGCGTCCACCCAATGCACCGCCGCGCGTGGCCGCGCCGACAACCTCGTAGCCGGCCTCCGCCAGTGCGGGCAGGAACTCCGGCAGACGGCCAACCCGCCAGACCTCGAGCGACTCGAATCCACCCTCGGCCACGCGATAGGCCGCGTCGTTGGGACGCGCCGCCGATGGGTCGTCGGGAATCACGATCCGCGGCACGCCGAAGAACGCCGCGGTGCGCGCGATGGCGCCGAGGTTGTGCGCGTTGCCGATCCGATCGAGCACGAGCAGCGACTCGCCGCGCCGCGCCCACGCGGCCACGTCCGAGGATGACGGCTGTTTCAGGGTCGGCAGCGTGGTCACGGCCACGACGCCGCCGTGGTGGACCGAGCCGGCGATCTTCTCCAGTTCGGCGGGTTCGACCTGGCGGTAGATTTTCCGGTCGCGGGCCAACACACGGCAGATGACGCCGATCTTCCGTCCGGTCTCACGGTCGAAATACAGCCGCTTGATCGAGCCCGGTTCGCGTGCGAACCGCGCCCGCACCGCCGTCAGGCCGCAGAGCCGCAGCTCGCCAGCCCGCGCCGACTCGGCGCGCGGCTCCGGCGCGTCAGATTCCCGCGGTCCCGCCGGAGGTGTGGTTGCCATGGACTCAGTTGAAGACCGAAAGGCGCGGGCGGCAAGCGGCGGCTTGCCGCAGGGGCCGGAGATCGGAGATCGCAGTTCGGAGTTCGTTTCTAGCCTCCGAATTCGGGCAGAGCGCCTCGAGGACAAGGCGCCCGACCGGGCGCCAGCCGAACTCCGAACTACGATATTCGAACTGCGATCTTCGATCTCCGAACTCCGGCTGCAGCCCGCCGCGGCGGGCCGCAGCTCAGTATCCTTTGAAGTGCTTCGGATCCGTCGGCAGCTGGTAGCGGGTCGTGTAGGTCTTCTTGTCGGCCGCGTATTTCATGAACACGTCGAGCGGCACGACCTCCACCGGGCCCTGCAGTTGCTTGATCACGCCTACAAGGCTGTTCACGTCGTTCGACTCGCGGACGTGGATCAGGAGAAAGTACGGCCGCGTCGGATTAAGCGCGATGAGCTCGTTCATGTCGGCGGTGACCTCCTCGCGCGGACGGCGCGGGTCGATGTAGTAGTCGTACGAGATCAGCGGGCGGCTGTCGCGCAGGTCGCGCGTGCGCGCCGGGCCGTAGCCGTTGATGAAGCCCATCACGTTCGGGAACGCGGCATAGTAGCGGTCCACCGTCTCCTTCGTGAGGTCGGCGTTGCCCACGTTTCCGTCGGCCGCCGAGTTGTCCATAATCTCGAAGATCCGCTCGTCGAGCGCCGCCATCAGGTCGTTCGCCTCCTGCATGAGCAGGCCGAAGCGGTTCGCCGGGATGTGGTTCGGGTACATGTACGACGGGCCCGACAGGCCGCCGATGAAGTAGTCCTTCGGCGTGGCCGACTCATGGAAGTACTCGAGCGCGGCGGGAGAGAACTTCACCCAGCCCATGATCGCGCCCCAGGCGAGCGGCATGCGGCCGCGGCCGGGCTTGGTCCAGACGCCGATGCCGATGCCGTCCGACTGAACGAACGAGATGTAGACCTTGTCGCCCGCGGTGAGCTTCGCGTCCCGGGCCACGCTGTGGTTGTTCGTGAACTTGAAGCCCGGCGAGAAGGTGAACTGGCAGTTGTAGGAGAGGTTCGGCAGGCTCTGCAGGCCCTCCATCTTCAGGCCGTAGGTGGAGATCAGCGTCGTGTGCTGCTCCTCGGTGTCCTTGCCGTAGACGTGCCAGCCGAAGATCGTGCCGCCGGGATTCAGCTCGGAGAAGAACTGCTTTTCCAGCGCCAGCTCGTCGGCATGGATCGGGTTGGCCGAGAGGTCGTGGAAGAACATCTTCTGCCGCACGCCCCAGTCCGCGATGCCCGGGATGCGGATGTCGCCGCGGTGGCCGCCCATCAGCATGAGCTGGTCGTGGCTGCAGCGCGCCCAGTAGCGGGCCTTGGCGTCCGTGTAGATCTGCGCGTCGGTCTTGCCGTTGTAACGGCCGCGGAGGTCATCGATGAGCTTGAGCCCGTGACGCTCCGCCAGCGGGATCAGCGCCGGAGTCACGATGACGCCGTCCTCGAGTCCCGCGATCGTGTACGCGACGTTCATCGTCGGCATCACCGCCGGGTCCCAGACAATGTACCCCTTGGCATATTGCGCGAAGTGCGCGAGTGCCTCGTCGGCGGTCTTCAGTTCGGTGAAGTGCACGCCGTGCTTCCGCTCGTAGAAATCCTTGAGCGGGCCGGTAATCTCCCAGGGGAAATCCGCCGCGTGCACGATGTAGAACCGGGGCTCCGAGCGGTTGGCGAGACCCTGGAGGCCGATCAGCATGGCCTTCTCAGGCAGACCCGAGACGATCTTCCAGTCGGAGTCGAAATGCATCACGAACGACTCGCGGGCCGGGGCGGCGGCGCTGGCCCGCAGCGTGACCGCGGCAGCGAGGGCGAGGATCAGGCAGGAAAGGAGCTTTTTCATGGGATTACTTCTTGGCCGCCTCCGCCGGCACACGGGTGAAGAGATAGACGAGCGGACGGCTGCGGGTGTGGTGCAGCTCGATCAGCACGAGTTCGTTGTTCCCCTCGATCAGGCGGTACTCCTGGTACAGCCGCATCGTGGTGTTGCCCTGCGAGGTCTCGAGCGGCACCTGCGCCTCGACGCGCAGCGTGCGGCCGGCGTCGAGCCAGCCGGCGGTGACCGGTGTCGTCTCGCCCGGCCGCGCGTAGACCGCCATGTGGCGCTGGTCCAGGCGGAAGAAATCCTTCTGCGTCGCGGGCTGGGCGGTGTCCACGACATTGGTCGCCGTGACCTTGGTGGAGTGCCACGTCAGGTCGTGGAGGAGCGTGACCTTGGGGCCGTCGACCGAGATCACGAGATCAAGCGTCGACCAGCCGTCGAGCGCGGTGCTGCGCGCCGTGTCGAGGCGCCACCGGCCAGTGAACGCCGGGTCGCCGGCCAACACTGCCAGCGGGAGCAACCACGCGGCCAGGAACAGATTCAGGAGCGTGCGTTTCATGGGAGGAAAAGAAGCCCAATCAAGCACCCGCCGCCACCGAATTACTAGCCCGGAAAACGGCATCCGGTGAATTTTCGGACGCGGACTAGGGAAACCGCTTACCTGCACGAGCGCCATTTTGGTTTACGTTGAAGCCACAGAGATCACCGAGCCGATCCGGAGGACACGGAGCCCAAAAGGTGGACTTGTGCACCAACCAAATTGGACCGTGTAGGTTCTGTGACCTCGGTGCATCCTCTGTGCTCTCTGTGACCAACAGGATTGTCCGGGCCGCCCCCAAATCCTCGCTCATCCTGACCATACAGGCAGAGGGCTGTCACCGAGCCATTAGCGAAGATTAGCGAGAATTAGTGGTTCCCGCCAACCACCGCATCGCCCACGACCGTGAACTCCTCGCGGTCGTGATACAGGTGCACGATGCGCACGTTCGTCGCGTGACGCACCAGCGGCGAGTCCGGGGCGCGCAGTTCGCGCAGCAGGGCCACCGGGTCGACGCGGCCGAACTTGAGATTCACGACAAAACGACGGCACCAGCCGCGCGCCAGCCACGGCTCCACGATGTGCTGGAGCACATGGTGCGGCTCCTCGACCATGTCGCAGAACAGCCAGTCGAAATTCGCACCCGCGGCCGGCGCGAACCGGAACGCGTCCTCGCGCCGGTGCTCGATCTGCGGGTGATCGAGCGCCCCACCCTTCAGCGGACCGTTGTCGATCGCCACCACCCGCGCGCCGCGCTTTGCCGCGCTGTAGCTCCAGCCGCCGGGGGCAGCGCCCAGGTCACAGACGGTTTCACCGCTCGCCGGCTCGCGTCCGAGGACCACGTAGGCCTCCTCGACCTTCAGATACGAGCGCGACGGAGCAAGGTCGTCGTCCGCCATGCGCCGCGGCCCGTGCACCCAGGCGTCGCGGGTCACCCACGCGCGGCCGAAATCCGTGAAAAACACAAACAGTCCCCGCACCGCGCCGGTGCCCCGCGGCAGGTCCGGCACCGCGAGCTTCGCCACGCGGGACAGCCGCTTCCGCAGGATCTCGCCGCATGCGTCCTGCACGCTGCCCATGCGTCGGCCGAGGCCGACCAACTCTGCGGGACCAAGCCACAGATTCGGCCAGGCGGCCTCGATGCGCTCGCCCTTCAGGCTCGCCAAAAGGAGGTCCGCAATGCGCTGCGCGAGGGCGTTCACCGACTCGCCTCGGACTTCCACGGGCGACTTCAGCTCGAGGTGCGCGAAAGCCAGCGACTCCCGGAAGGAGGATTCGCCGGTCCGGACCCAGCCCGGGCCCTTTTCCAGCACGGTGGCGCCCGCCGCGGCGAGCTCACGCTCGAGCAGCGATTCGAAACCGGCCTGACAGGTCAGCAGCATGCCGCCGACGCTGCGCGCCGCCCGGTCAGTCGCGAGCGGAAACTTTTCTTGGCCACGAAGGGCACGAAGATCACGAAGACCAGACCTTGGCCTTCGCGGTGTTAGCGGTCTTAGCGGTAAACCAGGTTAGATTTCCGATCCGGTTCACCGCCAAGGCCGCTAGGGACGCGAAGAGCAGACGGCTTGGGCTTCGTGCGCTTCGTGTCCTTCGTGGTGAACAAAGCGATGAAACCGAAGTCACCGGGCCTTCAATCTCCCAGCTCCAATCTCCAATCTTCGCGGTGGGCGCGTGCGCCCGCCGCTATTCAAGTCAGTTCGCACGCGCCGCCGGCGCAGGCGATGACCTGTTTGAGTTCGGTCTCGTCGGACTGCTCGCGCATCTCGGTGTAGTCGACGCGGTTCGGCTTGAGCGCGTTCCAGCGCTGGACGTCCGACTCGGTCGCCACCTCCTCGCGCGGCGCCTGGAGGTAGGCCTTGTCGCCTGCGTCCTGGAGCAGCGAGATGCCGGTGAAGTACGCGCGGTTCGCCCAGATGAAGTCCGCCACCTCGTCCCACTCGTCGGGCCGCACCGTGCAGGTGTTCGAGACGTTGTGGTGGAGGTTCGGCGAGCGCGACGCTGGGTCGCCGCCGGTGATGACCCAGTTCTGCTGCACGAGCTTCACGAGCTCGAGGAACTGCACCGCGGTGAGGTCCTTGCGGAGGATCGCCTTCTTCGGCGCCTCGACCGGGAAGCAGATCACGTCGTCGGTGTCCGGGTTGTAGACCGACGGCTCGGTCATCTGCGCGTTCGAAGTCTTGAAGAACGCATACACCGGCTCCTTGCGGTTGGCCTGCACGCGGCGGAAGTAGCGGCGCGCGTGGTGCGGGTGGATGCCCGACGCGGCGTTCAGGATCAGCGAGGCGGTGCCCTCGGGCTTGCACGTGGCGAGCTTGGCCGCGGGCCGGATCCCGATCAGGTCCGCGATCATCCGGTTCGCCGCCCGGCAGAGCCGCGCGCCCTGGGCGAGGACCTCCTGGTCGAACAGGACGGACGGGTTGTCCATGAACCCGCAGATCGAGACGCCGAGGAGCGCGTCGTGCTCGTTGATGAGCCGCGTGACCGGGCCGAGGTACGGCATGTCGGTGTAGGCGGCCTGGAGCGTGCCGATGGCGGTGGCGGCGAGGCAGGCCTTGTAGAAGGCGGCCTCGTTGACGGCGGCGTGACCGTTGATGGTGGTGAGATTGCAGTGCTGGAAACCGGCCAAGCGCGTGGTGCCGGGAAGGTCGCCCTTGTAGCCGTTACGGTAGAGCTGCTCGAGTTCCGCCGGGGAGAGTTCCCAGTCGACCACCGGCAGCAGGCTGATCTCAGCGCACGGGTTGCAGCCCGCGTCCGGGTGATCGCAGAAGTAGAAGCCGGGCTCGCCGAATTCCTTCTGGGCCTTGAACAGCCGGCGGAAGTGCTCGCCGTTGCGCTCGCTGCGGGCCAGGACCGCGGAGTTGTTCGACGCCGAGCGCTGCGGGTTGGTCTCGAACCAGTTCCCGGTCTTGGCGTTCATCATCTCCTCGTCGTCCGGGGAGAAGAGGCAGATCGTCGCGGAGCGGCGGATGCCGCCGGCCAGCACAGCCTTCGCGACAAACATGTTGATGTCGTAAACCTCGATCGGCCGCAGCCCGCGGCCGGCCGCCTGGGTGAGAATCTCCGAGACGCGGTTAAGCGCGCGACGGAGCGGCAGGTGACCCGGCGCCTTGCCGCCCGAGGTGCGCAGCAGCGCGCCGCGCGGCCGAATGGCGGAGTAGTCAAACTCGATCAGCTTGCCCTCGTAGTGCGACAGGAACAGCGCGTGCAGCGCGTCGGACCAGCCCTCGATCGTGTCGTCGATGCGGTAGTGCCAGACGGGGAGATCGTTCTCCGCCGCGCGCGCCGGCAGCGCCGGGAGCAGCGCGATGTGGTGCTTCTGCACGGAGAAGCCCACGCCGCAGCCGCTCAGCAGCAGGAAGAAAAATTCGCGGAAGAACTCCAGGCGGTCGACGTTCGAGAAGCTGCAGTTGAACATCCGGCTGTGATTGCGGAGGATCGCCTCCCCGCCGAACTGCATCGACCGCATGCTCGGCAGCACCTTCTTCGCCGCCACCTGGGCGAAGGCGTCGGTGATGATCTCCGTCAGCGTCTTGCCCGCCCAGGCGTGCGCCAGCATCGCGGCCTGCCCGCCCGCCAACTCGCGCAGGTCGGCCGGCAGCTCCGCCGGCACCGTCCGCTCCAGCTTCGCGGCGAAGAACCCGAGGTGCATGTCGCGCACGCGCTCGACGCCCTCGACGAACACCTCGCGCCGACCGAGCTCGGGACGATAGCGCGCGTACTTCGCCATCGCGATGTAGTCGGAGAGACCGTTGTAGGCGTAGGCGGTCAACCGGCGCTCGGCGTGACGGGCGCGATAGAGCATGTAGGACCGCGCGACCTCCCAGTGACCGACCGCCGCGATGCTCTTCTCCACCGCGTCCTGCACCTGCTCGATCGTCGGGTGCCGGCCTTCGCGGTAATACAGCTCGAGCATGAGCGAAACTCCCGCCGCGATGCGCGTCACCTCGCGGTACGGCTCGGCCTCGAGCCCGTAGCACGCCAGCGCATCGTCGCGGAACGGATTCGGCGCGTTGTCCGTGCGCACCTCGTGGAACGCGAGCGCGATCGCGCGCGTGATCTTGCCGAGATCGAAGCGCACGCGCGCGCCGTCGCGCTTCACCACCATGCGAGCCTCGGACCCAATGGCACGATTCAGCAGATGCGAACCCTTCCGGGCGGCGGCCGTGACGGGGTTGTTGTCGGTGGTGGTCAGGGGAGCGGAGAGAGGGCTCATGAAAAATCTGGGGAAGAAAATACCCTCTCGGAGCCGGCGGATTTTGCCTAAGGCTCGAGCGGGGCGACCACTATCCGTAGTGGTCCAAATCCCGTCAATCCACCGCCCGTAGTGGCAACGCGATATAAACCCGCGTGATAGCAATTCACGCCCATTGCTAACACCTTTCCCTCTGGAGCGCGTTTTTTTGGCCCGGGGCGTTTTGGACCGCGCCAAGAAATGCACACCGCGTCGCGGCTGGTATTTTCGAAAAAGTCAGACCTGCGGACGCCACAGAGGTCACGGAGGAGGCACCGAGGCCACAGAGCCCGGAGCTTCAGTCCCGGTGGGACCGCGAATTCACCTGCCTGGCTCCGTGTCCTCCGGATCGCCTCTGTGCGCTCAGTGACGCAACCCCAACCGAAAGAAAATTAAAGCCGGTGCAGGTGGAAGCCGCCGTCGATGTCGAACACCGCGCCCGTGGTGAACGGGAAACGGTCCTCGGCGATCGCCCGCACCGCCCGGCCGATGTCCTCGGGGCGGCCCCAGCGGCGGATCGGGGTGATGCCCCGCTCGTCCTTGAGGATGAGCTTGTCGTACTTCTCCTTCACGCCGCCCGTCATGTCGGTCGCGATCACGCCCGGCCGCAGCTCGTAGACGTTGATGCCGTCATTCGCGAGGCGGTCGGCGAAGAGCTTCGTCATCATCGCCAGCCCGGCCTTCACCATGCAGTAGTCGCCGCGGTTGATCGACGCGGTGTAGACGGAGATCGAGGTGATGTTGACGATGCGCCCGCGGAAGCCCTCGGCATCCGGTGCCTGCTTGAGCATCTGCTTCGCGACGAGCTGGGTGAGGAAATACGGGCCCTTGAGGTTGATCGCGTAGAGGCGGTCGAAGCTCTCCTCCCCCGCGTCGAGCACGTCGGCCCGGACCTTGGGCGCCACGCCGGCGTTGTTCACCAGGAGATCGATCCGGCCGAACTGCTTCACGGTCTCGGCCACCAGGCGCTCGCGGTCGGCCGCGACGGCGACGTCGCCCTGCACGATGAAACCGTCACCGCCGGCCGCCTTGACCAGCGCCAGCGCCTCGGCGGCCGCCTCGGCGTTGCCGGCATAGTTGATGGCCACGCGGCAGCCCGCGCGGGCGAGTTCGATCGCGATGCCGCGGCCGATGCCGCGCGACGCGCCGGTGACAAGAGCGGTTTTCTGAGCCATGGCCCGGAGCGAAACGGGAGGGGTAGCGGCCGGCAATGTTTGAATGTGGGGGACCGAACGAACGCCGAACGCCCAACGCCGGACGTCGAACTTCGAAGGTCACCCCGCCGCGGCCGTGGCCGCACACGCTCCCTCGGCGTTGGGCGTCCGATGTTCGATGTTCGGCGTTCGTTTGGGCGGGTACCGCCCTATTACTCTCCTCGTCTATACCGCAGCAGTGCCTGGGGTGCGACGCCGTGGACGGACTTGAACGCACGCGAGAAATGGTAGGGGTCGGCAAACCCGATCCGCTGCGCCGCCTCCTTCACAAGGCCGCCGTTTTCCACCAGGTGCTCGGCGGCGAGGTTCATCTTCCGCCGCAACAGGTACTGGTACGGGCTCGTGCCCTGATAGCGCCGGAACCAGCGGCAGACGCTCGACGTCTCGACACCCGCCGCTGCCGCGATCTCCTCGAGGGTCCCGAGGCGTTCGGCCTGTGAGTCGATCAGGGCCTTGCAGCGCAGGAACGCCTCCCGCGCCGGCTCGCTGGCGTGCGGCGCCAGCGTCGCGGTGTCTTGGATCTTCAGCAGCAGCAGTTCGAACAGCGTGGCGCCGATCCGCTCGGCCAGCACACCGGAGCGCTGGCCCTCGCGCAGCAGGTCCTCCAGCACGCTGGTCACCTCGGCGTGGGCCGCCAGCAGCCGGGCCCGGCCGATCGCCAAGCCACACCGTCGCAGGCGCCGCGGCGTGTCGGAGCCCGATAGCGATAGGAAGTACTTCACCATCGGGTCGCCCGGGTCCGTGCGGATCTCGCACCGCGTCGCCGGCGCGTAGGCAAACACCGTGCCGGGGCCCAGCGCATGCTCCCAATCGTCCAGGCGCACCGTGCCGCGGCCCGAGGCGACAAATTCCAGGCCGTAAAAGGGAAAGCTCGCCCGCCGGATCGCATAGTCGGGATTGCAGTGCTCCCGCCCGCCCATCACCAGCCCCGCCGGACCCTCTGACCGCGGCGCCAGGTGGTGGAAGAAATAGCGCGCCCGGCTGACCTGCTGGGACAAAAGGCCGGACGGCAACGGGCGGTCAATTTTATCCATCTGATTCCCTTTTCTATCCATTCCTCCCTAGCCAGATCGAGTGCATTCTGAGCCCTTGTCCGGTCAATTTTAACTAGGAAACCCAAAACTCTCCCTCCCATGGCCAAAACCAAGACGATTCTCCTCCTTGCCAACGGCGACCTCCGCCAGTCGGCCAACGAAAAGACCTGGGCGTTCCAGGAAGCGATGGAAAAGCAGCTGACCGCCGCGGTGGCCAAGCTCGGCTACCAGCTGGTGCGCGCCCACCCCTACAAGCCCGACCTCGGGCATGGTTTCATCGCCTCCCAGAAGGAGGGCATGGCCGTGTTTGCGACGATCAACCCGAAGCAGCCCCTCATCGTGGCCGAGGCCGTCTGGCAGTACTCGCACCACATCCTCCACGGGCTCGTCTCGCACCAGGGCCCGATCCTCACCGTCGCCAACTGGTCCGGCTCGGCCCCCGGCCTGGTCGGCATGCTGAATCTCAACGGCTCGCTCACCAAGGCCGGCGTGAAGTACTCCACGCTCTGGAGCGCCGACTTCACCGACGAGTTCTTCCTCCGTCATCTGGCCGGCTGGCTGAAGTCCGGGGTAATCAAGCACTCGGTGACCCACGTCCGCCCGCTCGCCCGGGCGCAGGTGCCCGCCAAGGCGAAGGCCGCCGCGAAGCGGATCGCCGAGGATCTCCGCCGCCGGAAGTCCATCATGGGTGTCTTCGACGAGGGCTGCATGGGCATGTTCAACGCCATCATCCCCGACGAGCTGCTCTTCCCCACCGGCGTGTACAAGGAGCGCCTCTCCCAGTCCGCCCTCTATTACGGCGCCACCCAGGTCAGCGACACGGAGGCGCGCGGGGTCTACACTTGGCTCAAGGCGAAGGGCATGAAGTTCCACCTCGGGACCAACGAGGACACCGATCTCACCGAGGGTCAGGTGCTCTGGCAGTGCAAGATGTACGTCGCCGCCCTCCGCATCGCCGACGAATTCGGCTGCGAGTCGATCGGCATCCAATACCAGCAGGGCCTGAAGGACCTTCTGCCCGCCTCCGACCTGGTCGAGGGCCTGCTCAACAACTCCGACCGTCCGCCAGTCGCCAACTCCCGCGGGGAGATCATCCGCGACGGCCAGCCGCTCACACACTTCAACGAGGTTGACGAGTGCGCCGGCCTCGACGGCCTCATGACCAACCGCGTGCACACCGCGCTCGGGCAGCCCGTCGAGAACACGCTCCACGACCTGCGCTGGGGTGACTTCGACCGCAGCGGCACCACCAAGGATTACGTGTGGGTTTTCCTCATCTCCGGCAGCGCGCCGCCAGCCCACCATGTCGACGGCTACCGCGGGTCCGACTCGTTGCGCCAGCCGTACATGTACTTCCGTCTCGGCGGCGGCACGCTCCGCGGCATCGCCAAGCCTGGCGAGATCGTCTGGAGCCGCGTCTTCGTCGAGGGCGGCCGGCTCAAGATGGACCTCGGTCGCGCCAAGGTCATCACCCTCCCGCGCGCCGAGACCGAGCGCCGCTGGAAGGAGACGACCCTGCAGTGGCCCATCATGCACGCCGTCACGTATGGCGTGACGCGTGACCAGATGATGGCCCGCCACAAGGCCAACCACATCCACGTCGCCTACGCCCACTCCGCCGCAGAGGCCGATCTTGCGATGTACACCAAGGCGGCGCTCGCCGCCGAGCTGGGTCTGCAGGTCTCGCTCTGCGGCACCAAGGCCGACGGCACCAAGTTCTAGTTCGTCAACGATACCACCGACCTCCGGTGAAGCGGAGCCCCTCGCGGGCTCCGCTTTTTTTGCGCCATCATCCCGGACGATGCGCGCCATCGCGTTTATCAATTACACCCCCGTCCGCCGCGGCTGGTATGCTGTTTCCCTCGGCGGCACACCCCGCCTCCTCCAGCCCCCAAACCTCGCCATGAACCTACCCCACTCCACCCGGAGCCATCCCGTCGCCCTCCTGCGCGGCACCCTCGCCGTCCTGCTCAGCCTCAGTCTCCTGCTTTCCGGCTGCACCACCCTGAGAACCGCCGCGCTGCCATCCGCCTCGGCCGGGGAGAAGCGCGAGGTCAAAGTCGGCAGCACCATTGTGGCCCACACCCGCGACGGCCACACCCAGGAGTTCAAGGTCACCGCCATCGAGCCCGGCACTTTCGTGGGCGAACACCAGCGGGTGAATTTTGACGACATCACCAAGCTCGAGGTGCGGCAGTTCGAGCCGGTTGGCACGACCTTCCTGGTCGTCGGCGGCCTCGCCCTGGTTGTCGTCATCATCGCTGCCGCTTCCGGCGGTGTGGCCTTCATGCCCGGCGGGCCGGTAATGTGACGGCGCCGGGCAGCCCCTTTGTCATGAAGAAATCAAATCTCCGCATCCTGGCCGTCCTGCTCGTCGCAGGGCTGTTCTCCCCTTCCCTCCATGCGGGTGCCAACGTGCTGCTCTATCCGTTCGCCCGCATGTTTGGCTCACCCTCCGAGGCCGAGCTGGCCAAGTGCCGGGTGGCGTACGCCGAGTTCAGGGCGACCCTCGGAACCCGGCCCATCCGGGTCGCACCGGTGCTGTGGAAAGACGGAGCCAAAGGCACCTGGAGCCGGCCGATCGCCGAGGCGCTCGCCCGCGAACTGCGCGCCCACACGTCGGCGCCGGTGATGGTCGAACCCGGGAAGCCGGACGTCCCGCCTCCCGATTTCGGCCACAACCAGCTAAGATACCTCTGGGCGCGGGGTGCCGAGTACGCCGCCTGGCGCCGGGCCGCGCCGCCGCTCGACGGCTACCTGCTGTGCGCCGAGGTGTGGGGCCACCATGGCAAGGTCGGCGCCATCCAAGTCTACGTCTTTGATGCCAAGGGCCAGATCGCCTACTGCCGACTCTACAACTCGCACCAGTTCGGCGACAACCTGCCGCTGGAGCCCGACGAGCCCCTGCACCTGATCGTGCGCCATCTGTTCGAGGACCTGCAGAAGAAGCCGGAGGAGGCTTTCCCGCCTTACGGCGTCGGCTGAGTCCCGTCGTCGCAGCGGCCGGTGCTTGCACGCCCGCGGGTGATCGTTTGCCTCTCGGCATCACCCGCATGAACTCCCTGCCACCGCTTCCCGCCGAGCCCCGCCCGGGACTCTTCCGCCACTACAAGGGCAACGAGTACCGCGTGCTGTCCCTCGCCCGCCATTCCGAGACGCTCGAGCCGCTGGTCGTCTATCAGGCGCTCTACGGCGAACGCGGGATCTGGGTGCGGCCCGCGGGCATGTTCGTCGAGACGGTAACGATCGATGGCCAGGTCCGCCCGCGTTTTGCGCGGATTGGCGACTGAGCTGACCCGGTTCCAGCGACTGGGATACTCCCAGCCGACGTGAGGAGGCTGTCTTGATCCCTGCCGACCGTCATTTTCGGCTTTTGACCGACCTCCGGGCGGCGTACTTGTCGCCCACTGCCCCATGCGCGCGCTGCTGGCCTTCGACAAATTCAAGGACGCCCTGACGGCGCGCCAGGCGTGCGCCGCCGCCGCCGCTGGACTGGCGTCCCGTCATGCCGACTGGACCGTTGACCTCTGTCCCCTCGCCGACGGCGGTGAGGGTTTCGCCGAGATTCTCACCGCCGCAGCCGGCGGCACCCTCGTCTCGCTCACGATCACGGGGCCCCGGGGCCAGCCCATCAACGCCTCATTCGGCCTCGTCCCCTGGGCCAACATCCCGCCCGCGGCCCGTGCGCGCCTGGCGCTGCCGACCGCGCCGCGCGAGGAGGCCGAGGTCGCCGTCATCGAGATGGCTTCGGCCAGCGGCCTCGCCCTGCTGCCTCCTGACCTCCGCGATCCGTGGCACACCACGACCCTCGGCACCGGCCAGCTGCTGCTCGCGGCCGCACAGGCGGAGGTCGCGGCGATCGTCCTGGGTGTCGGCGGCAGCGCCACCAGTGACCTCGGGCTCGGCGCGCTCGCCGCGCTCGGGTTGGAGTTCCGCTCGCCGACGGATGACACGGTGCGGCCGCCGTACCCGACGTGGTGGGACTGGATCGACCGGATCACGGGCTCCATCCCGGTGGAACTTCCGCCCATCCGCATCGCCTGCGATGTTTCCAATCCCCTCCTCGGCCCGAAGGGCGCCGCCGCCGTCTACGGCCCGCAGAAGGGGCTCAAGCCCGAGGATGTCGCCCGGCTCGATCACGCCAGCGCGCGGATCGCGCTGATGCTTTGCCAGCACTGCGCGCAGCCGGACTCGCTCATGGATCAGCCCGGGGCCGGCGCCGCCGGCGGCATCGCGTTCGGGCTCGTGGCCGCCGCGGGTGCGCAACTGCTGCCCGGCTTCGATCTCGTCGCCGCGTGGCTCGATCTTGAGGCCAAGCTCGCGGCCGCCGACCTAGTGATCACCGGCGAGGGCCGCTTCGACGACAGTTCGCTGAGCGGCAAGGGCCCCGGCGCCGTGGCCGCCCGGGCGCTCGCGCTCGGCAAGTCCGTGCAGGTCTTCGCCGGACAGGTGACGGCGACCCGGGCGCCCACCGGGCTGACCCTCCACGCGATCACGCCCGATGGCCAGCCGCTCGATGAGGCCCTGCGCCAGGCCGGCGGAAATCTCACCGCCGCCGTGGCCCGCGCGCTGTGACCGACCGGTTCACTCGGCCGGGAAACAAATCCTCGACGCCGTCCGCCGCCGCCGCAAGGTTCCGGCGCACATGTCCGGACGCTCTCGCCCGCTCTCCTTGAAGCATCTCTGCGCCTCCTTGCTCCTGGTGCTTGGCCTGTTCGGCTGCAGCGCCGCCAAGCCCCCGACCCGGCCGGCCGGCGGCGCCGCCCCCACGGCTCCCGCGCTGTCCGCGCCCACGGCCCCGGCGGCGACCAACGGCGGGGCGCCAGTGGTGACAGTCAGCCCCGGCTCCACCTCGCCGACTTTTCCCGTCATGCTCGGCATCGACGTGCTCGAGTCCCAGGGCTTCGCGGCCGTCAAGGGCAAGCGCATCGGCCTTCTCACCCACCCGGCCGGCGTGAACCGGCGCGGCGAAAGCACGATCGACGTCCTGCGCCGCGCACCCGGCGTCAAGCTCGTGGCGCTGTACGGCCCGGAGCATGGCATCTACGGTGACGAAGCCGCCGAGGTGCAGATTCCCGACCGGCGCGACAAGCGGACCGGCCTGCCGGTGTTCTCGATCTACGGCAAGTACCAGCGTCCCACCAAGGGCCAGCTGAAGAACCTCGATGCCATGGTCATCGACCTCCAGGACATCGGCTCCCGGTCCTACACCTTCGTCAGCGCGATGCGCTACACGATGGAGGCCTGCTTCGAGAACAACATCGAGGTGATCGTGCTCGACCGGCCCAACCCGCTGGGCGGGCTCAAGGTCGACGGCCCGCCGCTCGACGCCAAGTGGACCAGCTACGTCGGCGCGTTCCGCGTGCCCTACGTGCACGGCCTGACCATCGGCGAGCTCGCGAAGATGGCCAAGGAGGCGCCCGGCGTGCTCGCCGTGTCCGACGCCGTGCGCCAGCGCGGTCGTCTCACGGTCGTCCCCATGCGGGGCTGGCGCCGCTCGATGCGCTGGACCGAGACCGGCCTGACCTGGGTGCCGACGTCGGCGTACATCCAGGATTTCGCCGCCGTGCTCGGCTATCCCATGGTCGGTCTCGGCGCCTTCTGGAATCCGCCCAAGATCGACACCGGTTTCCGCCACGGCATCGGCAAGTCCTACCCCTTCCGCGGCCTCTCCCACCGCAGCGTCAAGATCGACCAGGTCGAGAAGGAGCTGCGCGCCCTCGGGCTGGCCGGCCTCCAGTTCCGCCGCGTCAGCGCCCCGGATCGCGACGGCAAGCCCGCCGTCGGGCTGTTCATCGAGATCACCGACTACGACGAGTGGCGGCCGACCGAGCTCAACTTCCATCTGCTCCGCCTCGCCTGCAAGTTCGACCCCAAGGGCAATCCCTTCACGCCCGGGCCCGGCCGCGACTTCAGCGGTTTCCTCCGTCACATGGGCTCCGAGGATTTCCTCCGGGCGCTCCAGCGCGACGGCGCCAAGGTCGATGTCGCGAAGTTCCTCGCTGACTGGGCCGCCCGCGACAAGATCTACCAGGAGCAGAGCAAGAAATACTGGCTGTACCGGTGACCATGCCCCGCCCCGCTGCGCTCCTCGCCGTCCTGACGCCCGATGAGGTGACCAAGTTCACCCCGGACGCCGTGCTCGCGGAGTTGCGGGCCTACGCGACGGAATTCCGGCTGGTGGATCCCTCGGCGCTGAATGCCGCCGCGTTTGCCGCCGTCGTGGCCGAGACGAACCCGGAGGTGATCCTCGCCTGCTGGCGGACGCCACGCCTGCCCGCGACGCTCCCGCCGCGGCTGCGCTACGTGTGCTACCTGACCGGCTCGGTGAAGCACATCGTCTCCCGCGCCCAGCTCGAGGCCGGCCTGCGGCTCACCAACTGGGGCAGCGCCATCAGCCGGATCGTCGCGGAATGCGCCCTGTTCCACACCCTGTGCTGCCTGCGTCACGCGACGCGCTACACCTTCCTCATCCACCGCGACCGCGGCTGGCGCGATCGCTGGGAGGAGGTCGGCTCGCTGTACGAGCGGCGCGTCGGCATCCACGGCTTCGGCCCGGTCGCCCGCGCCCTCGTCGAGCTGCTGCGCCCGTTCCGCTGCCAGGTCTCGGTGCTCGCCCCCGATGTTACCGAGGCCGTCGCCGCGCAGCATGGCATCCGCCGCGCGACGTCACTCGACGAACTGTTCGGGGGCAACGACGTGATCGTCGAGCTCGCGCCCCTGATCCCGGCGACCATCGGCACCGTCACCGAGCGCCACCTGCGGCTCATCCGCCCGGGCGGCGTGTTCGTGAATGTCGGCCGGGCCGCGATCGTCGACGAGGCCGCGCTGCTGCGCGTCGCCCGCGAGGGCCAGATCACCGTCGGCCTCGATGTGTTCGTCGAGGAGCCGCTCCCGCCCGACAGCGGCTTCCGCGGCCTGCCCAACGTCTCGCTCTCCCCCCATATCGCCGGCCCCACGCTTGACCGGTACTGCGATGCCACGGCGTTCGCCCTGCGCAATCTGCGCGCCTACGCCGCCGGCCAGCCGCTCGAGGCTGTGATCACGCCGGAGATCTACGACCGCTCGACCTGAGCGGCGGCCGCGCTGCGGCCGGCCCGGGGCCCGCGAACAATCAGGGCGGCGCCGATTTTCCCTTGCCGCTCCGGGCGCGCGGCGCGAAATCTCGGGTCGGTCGCCGCGACCGCGGCGAGCCCCGCCCCCAATCCCCAACCGCTGCACACCATGCCGAGACCTGTCACCCTGTTCACCGGCCAATGGGCCGACCTGCCCCTCGAGAAACTCGCCCCGCTCGTCAAGAAGATGGGCTACGACGGCGTCGAACTCGCCTGCTGGGGCGACCACTTCGACCCCGACCAGGCCGCGGGCTCGAAGAAATACGTCGCCGAGAAATGGGCGCTCCTGAAGGACCACGGCCTCTCCTGCTTCGCCGTCTCGAGCCATCTCGTAGGTCAGGCGGTCTGCGACCGCATCGACGAGCGGCACCAGGCGATCCTGCCTCCCGACGTCTGGGGCAACGGCGAGCCCGAGGGCGTGCGGACCCGCGCGGCCAAGAAGCTCGCCCTCACCGCCAAGGCGGCGCGCGCATTCTTCGACGCCAAGCCCGGCCGCAAGGGCGGCGATGATTTCCCGGCGGTCGTCAACGGCTTCACCGGCTCGAGCATCTGGCATTCGATCTACGCCTTCCCGCCGACCACGCAGGCCTACTGGGACGCCGGCTTCGCCGACTTCGCGAAGCGCTTCGGCCCGATCCTCGAGGCCTTCGACAAGGCCAACGTGAACTTCGGCCTCGAGGTGCACCCGACCGAGATCGCGTTCGACATCGCCTCCGCCCAGCGCGCCGTCGCGGCCGTGAAGGGCCACAAGCGCTTCGGCTTCAACTACGACCCGTCGCACCTCGGCTACCAGGGCGTCGACTACGTGAAGTTCATCCGGACCTTCGCCGACCGCATCTACCACGTCCACATGAAGGACGTCTGGTGGGGCCATGGCGACGGCACCGTGGGCACGTTCGGCGGCCACGTCAGCTTCGGCGACGCCCGTCGCGCGTGGGACTTCCGCTCGCTCGGCCATGGCGACATCAAGTTCGAGGACATCATTGTCGCGCTGAACGACGTCGGCTACCGCGGCCCGCTCTCCGTCGAGTGGGAGGACATCCGCATGGACCGCGTCCACGGCGCCACCGAGGCCGCCGCCTTCGTCCGCAAGGTCGACTTCCCCTCCAGCGCCGTCGCCTTCGACGCGGCGTTTGAGAGGAAGTAGTGAGGAGCGCGTAGCGAGCATCCTTCCGACGGCTCGCTCCGCTCGCTGCCCCAAACTCACCACGACTTCGCTAGAATCCTACCCGCTACTCACCACCCGCTACTCGCTACTCAAAGAAATGAACCGTAAACTCAGATTTGGCATGATCGGCGGCGGCCGCGGCGCCTTCATCGGCGCGGTCCACCGCATTGCCGCCATCATGGATGGCAAGGCCGAGCTCGTGGCCGGGGCGTTCTCCGCCGACGCGGAGCGCTCCAAGGCCTCCGGCGCCGACCTGTTCCTCGACCCCGCCCGCGTCTATGGCAGCTACGCCGAGATGGCACGCGCCGAGGCCAAGCGCCCCGCCGCCGAGCGGCTCGACTTCGTCGTCATCATCACGCCGAACCACCAGCACTTCCCCCCGGCCAAGCTCTTCCTCGAGGCCGGCTTCAACGTGGTCCTCGACAAGCCCGCCACCTTCGACCTCGCCGAGGCCAAGCAGCTCCGGGCCGTCGTGAAGAAGTCGAAGAAGGTCCTCGTGCTGACCCACAATTACACGGGCAACGTGATGGTGAAGCAGGCCCGGGAACTGGTGCGGAACGGCACCGTGGGCGAAATCCGCAAGGTCGTCGTCGAGTACCCGCAGGGCTGGCTCAGTTCGTTCCTCGAGAGCACCGGCCAGAAGCAGGCCGACTGGCGAACCGACCCGAAGCGCAGCGGCGCCGCCGGCTGCATGGGTGACATTGGCACACACGCGGAGAACCTCGCGCGCTACATCACCGGCCTCCACATCGACTCGCTCTGCGCCGACCTCACGACCTTCGTGAAGGGCCGGAAGCTCGACGACGACGGCAACGTGCTCGTCCGCTACCGTGGCGGCGCGAAGGGCGTGCTGCACTCCTCGCAGATCAGCATCGGCGACGAGAACATGCTCAACATCCGGGTTTACGGCACGAAGGCCGGCCTGGAGTGGCGCCAGGAATTCCCGAACGAACTCGTGGTGAAGTTCGCCGACCAGCCCCGCCAGATCTGGCGCCGCGGCAACGGCTACATCTGCGACCAGGGCAAGAAATTCACCCGCATCCCGTTCGGCCATCCCGAGGGCTACCTCGAGGCGTTCGCCAACCTCTACCTCGAGGCGTTCCGCGCCATCGCCGCCGAGGTCGAAGGCCAGCCGCAGCCGAAGAACCTCGACTTCCCGACCATCGACGACGGCGTCGAGGGCATGGCCTTCATCGAGACCGTGGTGAAGAGCTCCAAGCTCGGAGCGAAATGGCTCAAATTCCCGAAAGCGTAGCTTTCGGGAATTTGGGAGTTGGCAGATGGGAGATGGGAGTTGGAACAGCGCGCCGTCCCTCGGCCGTCATTCCATCTCCCAACTCCCATCTTCCATCTCCTGAAAACGCATCAGCCTTCAACCTGAAGGCTGATGCGTTTTCACCCACTCCTCATACTCCTTGCGCGGCATGAAGCGGAGCGAGGCGCTGTTGATGCAGTAGCGCAGCCCGGCGGGCCCTGGGCCGTCATCGAACACATGGCCGAGGTGGGCGCCGTCCACGTTGCAGTGCACCTCCGTGCGCAGCATGCCGTAGCTGTAGTCCACCGTCTCGCCGACGAACGCCTTCTCGATCGGCTTCGTGAAGCTCGGCCAACCCGTGCCGCTTTCAAACTTGTCGCGGCTGTCGAAGAGCGGCGTGTCGCTGCAGATCGAGAAATAGACGCCGTCCTCATGATTGTCCCAGTACTCGTTCTGGAACGGCGGCTCGGTGCCCTGCTTGCGCGCGACCTGGAATTGGCGCGGATTGAGCAGCCGGCGCCACTCGTCGTCGGTGCGTTGCACCTTCGTCTTGCTCATGTCGATCACGACATTGGACGGCAGGCCGCACGCCGAGATTTCGCCGGGCTTGCACTGGAGGGCATCCTTGGGGGCGGAGGTGGATTTCATTTCGGTTTGGGCGCAGGCCGACAGGGCCAGCGCGGAAAGGAGCGGAATCAGGCGAAAGCGCAACATGCCGGTACGAGTATTCAGGCGGGGGCTATATTCCCTGATGGCTCTCAATTCGGGGGCGCTCAGCCATCAGCTTTCAGCCGTCAGCCCGGTCGCAAGCGTAAACCGAAAGTGGCCAGATCCAACCAAGGCGCCAGTGCCTGGGCTGACAGCTGACGGCTGATCGCTGCCACCGCCGACGCTCATTCCTCCGCGCGCACCTTCACCGTGCCGTCGCTGAATTCGTTGGCGAGGCGCTGACCGGGCTTCACCGCGGTTCGCCGCGTCACCGGCCGGCCGGTCTCGTCCCGCACGATCGCAAAGCCGCGATTCAGCACCGATGCCGGGCTCGCGGCCTGCAGGCGCTTGTAGAGTGAGAGGAGGCGCTGCGACTCCTGCTGCACGCGGGTCTCGGGCGACGCATGGGCGAGGCGCACGCGGCTCTCACCCAGAGCCTGCCGGCGCTGCTGCACGGTCGCCCGCAGCGCTGCCGCCAACCGGTTCGAAAGGTCGTCCAGCCGCAGGAAGCCCTGCTCGATCTGCGCCGAAGGCGTCAGCAGCCGCAGGCGCGAACGCGCATGGTCGAGCCGCTCGGTCGCCCGCGCCATGGCCTGCTCCACCGCCCCGGCCGACGCCTCGCCGGCCCGCTGCGCGCGCTCGGCGCATTCCACGAACCGGCTGGAGATCAGCTCGGCGGCGCCGCTCGGGGTCTCGGCCCGGACGTCGGCCGCGAAGTCGCAGAGCGTGAAGTCGATCTCGTGTCCCACCGCCGAGATGATCGGCACGGTGCTCGCCGCCACGGCGCGGACCAGTAGCTCCTCGTTGAACGCCCAGAGGTCCTCCAGGCTGCCGCCGCCACGACCGATCACGAGCAGGTCGAAGATTCCCAGTTCCTGGGCCAGCGTCAGCATCTCGACCATCTCCGCCGCCGACCCTTCGCCCTGCACCTTGGCGGGCAGGACCACGAGGCGTCCGCGCCACCCGCGCCGCATGAGGATGCGCACAAAATCCTGCACCGCCGCGCCGGTCGGCGACGTGATGAACCCGACCGTGGCCGGCATCGCCGGGATGGGCCGCTTCTTCGCGGGATCAAACAGGCCTTCGGCCGCGAGCCGCTGCTTCAGTCGTTCGAATTCCTGCTGGAGCCGACCGACGCCGTCCTCCACCACCGAGCGCACGATCAGCTGGTAGTTGCCGCGCGCCTCGTAGACGCTCACCTGCCCGAAGGCCAGGATCTGCAGGCCGTCGCGCAGCTTCACCGTCTGCCGCATCGCGTCGCCGCGGAACAGCACCGCGCTGAGCTGCGCCCCGGCGTCCTTCAGCGAGAAATAGACATGCCCGCTCGGCTGCGCCCGCAGGTTCGAGACTTCGCCGCGCACCCAGCCCGGCCGGATGCCCGACTCCAGCAGCGTCTTCACGCGTCGCGTGAACTCCGTCACGCTTTCCGCGCGCGTTCCCTGGTCACCAAGGTCGATTTCAGCCTTCACGCTGCTTGAGAAAACGCCGCCGGATGAAATGGACCGCGGCCATCGCGGCGATGATCACGCCGACGCCGACCACCACGGTCTTGAAGTTGCCGTTGAGCACACCTCGGCCGAGCACGATGGCTCCCACCGCCCAGGGCAGCACCGCCAGCCATGACACGATCATGAACAACCGGAACGGCACCTCGGCCAGCCCCAGGATGTAGCCCTGCAGCGGGTATGGCGTACCCGGAGTCAGGCGCACCACCAGGGTGATGATCAGCCGATTTTCCGGGGTCACCTTTGGCACGCTGTAGCCGTACCGCTTCAGCAGGCCGGTCAGCAGCGGCCGCAGCGCGAAGCGCGCCAGCCAGTAGGTGAGCATCAGGTTAATCGCGATGGCAGTCAGCGTCGCCGCAATCACGCCACCCAGGCCCATCTGCGCCGCGAACGCCTCGCCGGCCGGGATCGTGAACGCGAGCATCGGCGCCCCTAGGGCCGGGAAAATGGCCATCGCCGAGAAATAGACCCATGGCCCCGCGCTCCGGATCAATCCCAGTCCCTGCTCGACCAGGTCGCGGAGGTTCACGCCCCGCAGCACCAGCACCACGCCCACGAGGCCGATCACCGCCACAAGGGCGAGTTTTACGACCGGGAGCTTCTTCGCGGCAGGCGCAGGGGACGACATGGACGCAGCCTGTCCACCCTCGCGCGCCACCGTCAAGCATGGGGCTGAGCCGAGGGCGGCAGGTATCAGGTTTCAGGGAGCAAGTACCAGTGCACTTCCAATCCATTCTTCGATGTTCGGCGTTCAACCCCCGAGCCAAGCCGCACCGTCCCGGCTTGCCCGGCCATCCGCCCGCCGCTGTGATGGCCCCCGATGTCGCGCCCCGCCGTTCCCGCTCCGCGCCTGACCCAATTCCTGGGTGTGCTGGGCTTCGCCGCGCTGGGCGTCATCACGCTGGCCGACCCTGGGGCGACCCGCATGTACGCGTGGCCCTGGACCGTCGCCTACGCCGCCGCGCTGGCCGTGCCCGCGGCGCTGCTCTCGCTGCGGCTCTATTTCCGCGGCCGTCCCCTCGTGATCCCCGCGCCGCTCTGGTGGTGGACGGCCCTCTCCGCCCTCGCGCTGCCGGTGCTCTCGGCGATGTTCAGCCGCTACCGCGGTCCCAGCCTGCTCCACGGCGCGCCGCTGCTCGCGGCGGTCGCCCTTTTCATCGTGGTGTTCGACTGGCTCCACGCCGAGCCAGACGGAGTCGCCGCCCGGCGTGACGTACTCTGGCGGGCGCTGGGCGGGCTGCTGGTGTTCGTGGCCATCGCGAGCCTGCTGCGCTGGGCGCTCGATCTTCCGCACCTGTCGCTCCGCGAGATCGCCGACGCGCGCAACCCGCACCCGCTGGGCCACTCCAATTACACCGCCGGTCTCGCCCTGCTGATGCTGCCGGTGTTCGCCCGGCTGGGTCAGCGCGCCACCGGCACGGTGCGGCTGGGCTGGATGGGGGCGATGGTCCTCGCCTTGGCCATGCTGGTCACCAGTGGCAGCCGCGGCGGCCTGGTCGGTTTCGCCGCGCTGCTCGTCGCGGCGCTGGTGGCGGCGCGGCTCGGCTGGAAACGCACCGCGCTGATCGCCATCGCCGCCGTGGTCCTGACCATGGTCGTCGCCTATCTCCATCCGCGGACCCGGGCGATGTTCCAACGCTCCGCGACCACCGAGGTAAACGTCAGCAATGTCCAGCGCACCGCCATGCTCGAGGCTGGATTGGCGATGGGAGCCCAGCGTCCCTTGGTCGGCTGGGGCGCGGGCTCGGTACCCTTGGCGTACCCGAAATTCCGCCGCTACCTCGACGGCGGCACCGAGAATGTCCTCCAGCTGCACAGCCTGCCCCTCCAGCTCTGGGCCGAACTCGGCGGCGCGGGTCTCGCCGGCTTCCTGCTCGCGGTCATTCTGGTTGGCCGCCATGGCCGACGAGATCCAGCCGCCGCCGTTGCCCTGACCGGCTACCTGGTGTTTTCCCTGACCGACTACCAGCTCGACGTGCCGGTCTTCGGCGCGAGCTTGGCCGTGCTCGCGGCCTGTCTCGTGCCACCGGCCGACCCGCCCGCGACGGCCACCCCGCGGACGCTCGACTGGGTCGTCCGCCTCGCGCTGCTCATGCTGGTGTGCTTCGGGCGGCCGGACCCGACGCCCGCCATGAACACCCGGGCCCTGCTGCTCGCCCGCGATCCGTCAAAGATCGCGGAGGCCGTGGACCTGCTGGAAACGTCGCTGCAGCTCAACCCCGACCAGGAGATTGCCCACTTCAATCTCGGCTGGATGCAAGTGGTGTCGAAACCCGCCGCCGCCGAGCGCCACTTCGAGGCTGCGGCGCAGCTCGTGCCCGACAAGGGCGGAGTGTATTTCGGCCTCGCGCTGGCGCGACTCAACCAGGGTCAGAAGGACCGGGCCGTGGTGGCGCTGGCCAAGGAGTGCGTCAACGACCCGATCTTCCTCGTGTCGCCCTGGTGGAAAACGCCGGCCCTTGCCCCACTGCGGCCGGCGACGGTGGCGCGGGTCCGGGACTTTCTGGAGGACGCCATGACCCGGCGCCTGATCGCCAACCAGCCCGAGGGCCGCGAGGCGGCCTACCTGCTCGCGCTGCTGCGCTGGATCGAGGGCCAGGCGGCCCCCGGCGAGCTGCTCGCCGCGGCCAACACCTCCCTGCGTGCCGGGTATTTCGCGCGGCGGCCCGCGCGGCCGGACTTCGAGAGCGCGCCGGTGCTCTGGTCCCGGCGCGAGCGCACCGGCTATCCGGTGCTGATGCGCGACCTCGATCTGCCCGTGCCCGTGGACCTGTTCGAGGTGCAGGAGAACTCACTGGCCGCGGGCGAGCTGCGGTTCCTGTTTCCCGCGAAGGGCTGGCTGCCGCCCGTGCTGCTGGACTTGCTGGCGGAGAACCGGACCGCTACTGACTGAACTTCGATCCGCCATGCCCCGCGACTCGACCCACTCCCTTCGCGAGACCGTCGTGCCCTTGGCACTGCTGGCGGGCGACACGGTGCTCACGCTCGCGGGCCTCGCCGCCGGCTGGTGGCTGCGCTACGCCTCGCCCCTCGCGCGGCTGGGCATCGATGTGCCGGACGCAACGTTTGGCCGCTACCTGCCCCTGTTGCTGGTCGGCGTGGCCCTGCTCGTCGGCGCGTTCGCGCAGTTCGGGCTCTACGACTCGCGCCTGCTGCTGCGCCGCTACCAGAGTCTCAACGCGATCCTCAAGGGCGCGGCCTTCTGGCTGGCGGCCTACCTCGGCGTCTCGCTTGTGCTGAAGTTCGACCCGCCGATCTCGCGCCTGTTTGTGGTCGAGGCGTTCGTCTGCGTCGTCGTCCTCGTCGCCGCCTGGCGCCACCTCGCCTACGCGGTGCTCACGCACAGCTCCCTGCTCGGCCGGCTGCGGCGCCGCGCGGTGCTGCTGGGCTGGAACGACGACGCCCGCGCCCTCGCCCAGGAAATCGCGCGCGACCCGGCCCATCCGTTCGTGCTGGTCGGCGTGGTCACCGTGCGCGGCGACACCTCGGCCTTCGCCGCCGCCCGGCCCGACCGGCCGCCGGAGCTCGGCTCCGCCGGCGAGCTCGGGGCGATCCTGGCGCGCGAGCAGCCCGACCTGCTCATCGCGACCCGCCTCGACCTGCCGCGCGAGGAGATCCGCCGCATCGTCGAGACCTGCGAGCAGGCCTACGTCGAGTGGAAGATCGTGCCGGGCGCCTTCGACATCTTCCTCAGCGGCCTGCGCCTCCAGACCATCGGCCGAGTGCCGGTCCTCGGCGTCGAGGAGCTCGCGATCAACCGGCTCTTCAACCGGGGCCTGAAGCGCACGCTCGACCTCGTCGGCGGTGCGGTTGGCCTGATTCTCGGCCTGCCGGTGATGCTGGTCCTCGCCGCGCTCATCAAGCGCGAGTCGCCCGGCGGCCCCGTGCTCTTCCGCCAGACCCGCGTCGGCGCGGGACACCGGCCCTTCACGCTCTGGAAGCTCCGGAGCATGGCGCCCGACGCCGAAGCCGTCGACGCCGCGCGCCAGAGCACGGCCCGCGACGACCCCCGCCTGCTGCGGATCGGCGCGTTCATGCGGCGGTGGAACTTCGACGAGTTGCCGCAGTTCTGGAACATCCTGCGCGGCGACATGAGCCTCGTCGGCCCGCGGCCCGAGCGTCCGTACCACGTCGACCATCTCGCCGGCACGATCCCGCACTACCTGCCGCGCCATCTCGTGAAACCCGGGCTCACCGGCTGGGCCCAGGTCAATGGCCTGCGGGGCGACAGCGATCTCACGCTGCGCGTGCAGCACGACATCTACTACATCGAGAACTGGTCCCTCTGGCTCGACGCGCAGATCATCCTGCTGACCTTCGTCCGCTGGCGCCAACCCAGCGCCTACTGAACCCCGCCCTCGTGTCACTTATTCAGTGACACCGGCCCGCGGCCGAGGAGGAAGCGCACACCGCGTGAGAGCGGCCCGGGGCGATGATCGGGTTGCAGCGACGGTGGCAGGCGGCCGGTGAGCGTCGGATCGGCCAGCACCACGGCCACGGAACGGGGGTCGGGATGGGGCGCGTAGAGCCGGGGAAGCTGCGCCCAGCCGGAGCTGTCGCGGGTTCGCTGGTAGTCCACCATGACCCGCACCGGGGCATCGCGATCGCGCAGCCGCGGCAGGATCAGGTGCCGCATCACCTCGCCAGTCAGCGTCACCCAGCCGACCAGAAGCAGCCCGGCCCAGGCCGCGACCAGCACCCGCGCCAGCCGGAGCCGGGGGGCGGCACACCCGCGCAGCAGCGCCACCGCGCACCACGCATTCGCAATCGGCAGCAACACGAGAAAATCCGCGTACCGCGACGGCACCCCGCCGTCGAACTCCCCGCCGCCAGCGCGCGTCCACGCCATCGCGCCGGCCATCGCGATCGCCCAGCCCCACAGCAGCAGCGCAAAGTCCTCCCCCGGCGCGGCCGTGCGACGCCGCGCCAGACGTCCGCCAACAACCAGCAGCGCCGGCAGGTTCATCCCGCACACCGCCAGCGGCGTCCAGACGTGCGGCCACGCCGCCGCCCGGGCAAAGGCCTCCAAGATCACGGTCCAGCTCGTCGAATGCAGCGCCGCATGGGCCGGTGTCTCATGCCGCAGCAGCCCGGCGGTCACGCCCAGCGCGACCACCGCGATCAACTCCCGCCCGCGTCCGCCAAACCCCCGCCGCTCAATACCGCGCAGCACCAGCAGCCCGGCCAGCGCCGCCGGCACGAGCAGGCCCGCGCCCATGGCCAGCTGCGCCGCCACGCCGCACGCCACGCCGCCGATCAGGCGCGGGGTCGACGGAGTTTCGTCGGCCAGACAGGCGAATGCGGCCAGGCCGAACAACAGCGCGAAATAGACCTGCGACTGGAATCCCCAGAGCGCATTCTGCCAGCCGAGGTGCGGCAGGAAGGCCACCGCGATGCCCGCCGCCACCCACCGCCGCGCCGGCTCGCCGGCCCAGCGCAGCAGCGCGGCCAGCAGCAGGCCCGCGGCCAGCGCCCGCACGACGGCGTTCGCCGCCAACTCCACGAGCGGATCCCAGGCGCCATTCGCAGTCAGCAGCGCCAGGTCGAGCGCCCGGGTCCAAGCGATGCGGTGCTCGTTATGGGGCGCGAACAGATCCCGGACCTGCCAGGTGCCGTTGAACCAGGACGGACTCAGCTGGCGACCCTCGACGTCCCACTGGTCCTGGTAGGGAATGTCCGTTCCCGCCCCGCCGACGAGCGCCAGCTGCACCGCCAGCACGACGAGGAAGACCGCGACGACGGGCCAGCGCGGGACTCGACTCATAGCGGCCGCACCTGCCTCCGCCCGCGCCACGCCGCGCGCCAGCGCGCCAGCAGCTTCCAGGACCCGAACGCCGCGGTGTATTTCCAACGCACCCACGCCGCGTTCCGCGGATTGAAATGCTTCAGGTAGACGTCGCGGTTCGCGTCGAAGATCGCCCGCGACATCGCCTCGTACTCCTTCGCGACACTCAGGCCCTTGAGGTGGGTGATCCGCACCGAGCCGTCGTAGATGATCTTCCAGCCGGCCCGGCGCATCCGGATGCAGAGATCGAGATCGTCGCCGTACATGAAGAACCGCTCGTCAAAGACCTTGCCGTCCGGCGCGACCGCGACGAGGGCCGCCCGGGGCGCGAGCATGAACGCGCCGTTGATGGCGCCGACCTCGTAGGTGCCGTCAACCGGAAGGTGGGTGAGGTTGTAGCCGCCGAACCAAGCGACGTGCGGGAACAGCGCCGACAGCCCGCAGGCGCGGCAAAATCCGTCCCACAGCGTCGGGATTCCGCGCCGGCAGGCGAGGTCCATCGAGCCGTCGGCCAACTCGAGGCGCGGGGAGATCAGGCCGATGCCGGCCTCCGTCTGCAGCCGCATCAGACAGCGCAGCAGCGCGGTCTCGTTGCAGACGGTGTCGGGATTGAGAAACAGCACGCGGTCCCCGCGCGTCCGGAGGTACCCGAGGTTGTTGGCGCGACCAAAACCGAGGTTCTCCCCGGGGGCGACATAGGCGACCCACGGAAAGCGGGTTCGCACGACCTCGCCGGTACCGTCGCCGGGCGAATTGTCGACCACGACGACCTCGATCTCCCGGTCCAGCAGGGTCCGCGGCAGCGAGTCGAGGCACGCGCCGATTTCGCCCGCGGACCGATACGCCACGATCACGATGGAGAGCAGGGGCGCGTTCGGCGTGGACACGCCGGGACGCTGTGTGATGCTCCCGGCGAACGCAATGCCTCCCGCTCCGCCGCCGCCCCTCAGCGTGATCGTGGCCTGCCGGAATCCCGGCCCGCGGCTCGCGAACGCGCTCGCCAGCGTGTGGAACCAGCGCGAGGTCGCCCCGGAGCTGATCGTGGTCGACGGCGCATCGACCGACGGCACCGTCGAATGGCTCGAGCGTCACCGCGACCGGATCGCCGTCCTGACCAGCGCGCCGGACGACGGCGTCTACGACGCGATGAACCGCGGCCTCGCCGCCGCCCGCGGCGAGTGGGTGCTTTTCCTCGGCGCCGACGACGAGCTCGACTCCGACATCACGCTCGCCGAGGCCCTCGCCCAGCTGCGCGCCACCAACAGCGGCGTCTTGGTCGGCGAGGCCCGCTACGCCGACGGCCGCGTATACGGACTGCCGCCCCACCCCCGACCAATCCGGCGGAACTTCGTCCACCATCAGGCCGCCCTGTACCGCCGGAGCCTGTTCGAGGAACAGGGTCACTTTGATTCGTCGCTGCGCGTGATGGCCGACTACGAGTTCAATCTGCGGCTGTGGCGCAGCCACGTGCGATTCAAGGCCACGTCGCTCCGCCTCGCCCGCTGCGGCACCGGCGGGATCAGCGACCGCGGCGACTGGCGCGGGTACCGCGAGGAGATCCAGGTTCGGCACCGGCACTTTCCCGCGTACCAGTGCTGGTTCTGGGACGCGGTCTCGGTGCTGCGCTACCTCCGCAAGAAGATCGTTCGCAGCCGAGCCAGCGCCTGACCTGACCAGCGGCCGAGTCCAAGGCGCAGGTTGAGGAAACGATCGCCCACGCGCAGCCAGCTGCCGCCGAACGCGAGCTTGAGCGGAAGCGAACGCCAGAAGTCCCGACCCAACCGGGAGGGTCGGCGCGGAAAATCCGTGCCCGGCCGCCAGGCCGCCAACTCGGCGCGCGCCGCGGCCAGCGCCCGCCAGTACGGACCGTAAAGCGCCTGTCGCAGCCGCCACGGCATCACGCCGTAATCGAGCTGGCCCGACTGCCACCACCACGTGCCCAGCAGCGGGCGGAACCGCGCGAAATGGGCCAGCACCACCGGCCGGCCGTCGACCGCCACCGTGCCGTCGCGCCCGCACTGGAAGCCGCGCCCGTCCCAGTTCCACGGCGCCAGATTCACCCCCGGATGATCGAGCACGAGCAAACCCGGCCCGAGCTTGCCCGGCCAGCCGTCGAGGTACTTCTGGTCGGCGTACTTCCCGTCCTCGAGCCGGTCGTGGCACCACGCCAGGCACTGGGCGCGCCAGTCCTCAAGGCAACCGCGGCCGACGGCATTGTTGGCGAACGAGAGAATGCCGACGTTGAAGCGCCCGTGACGTTCGTAGTGACCGAGCCAGGCCGGAAAACGGTGGGCCGTGATCAATACGCTTGCCGCGGCGCGGTCCATGGCGGCGAAGATCTCCCCGGGGTCCGCGAGGAAGAACATGTCGGCGTCGACGTAGGTCACCCGCTTGAGCTCCGGCTGGGTGCGAAGCAGCCAGCGCGGCCAGCAGGGCGAGAGCGTGAAGTAGTACTCGACGGTCGAGCGGTTCGCCTTGGCGGCAAGCAGGTCGGGATCGTCGCGCTCGAGTTCGGCCAGATGCACCACCCGGAGCGACGAGCCGCCGACCGCATGCAGGGCCTCCGCCGTGAAGTCATCCAGCGCGAGCACCCACAGCGTCGAGTTCGGATCCCGCGCCGCGACCGACCGCGCCAGGGCCAGGCCCGGGATCAGGAAGCCGCGGTCGAAATAGGTGCAGTAGTGGTTCATCGTCCGCTCACGCCCGGGTCAGGCGCCGCCAGATCGCCGCCGGAAGGCCGCGGACCATCGCCCAGCGCAGCTGCCGCGCACTCGCCGCGACCATCTCGTCGAACAAGCCGCCGCCGAATCGCGCCGCGCCAGCCGTGGCAATCTTCAACGCCTCGGCGGGCTGACCGCTGTCGCTCGTGAAGACCCACGCGAGCAGGAACTCGCGACGGCCGAGCGGCTCCGGCGCCCGCGCCACATCCCGGAGGTAACGGAGGTTCACCCACCCCGGCGCCACCGGCGCCAGCCGCCGTGCCCGCTGCGCCCCGCCGGCACCGAGATGACAATCGAGCAGCTCGGCGCGGCCGCGGGCCGTGCCGTTGACCCGAAACTCCGCCAGCCAGAATGGTTCCGCCGTCATGGCGGCCAGCACCTCGGCCAGCCGATCCTCGCCGACGTAGGCGTCGATCACGCCTGGCTCGAACTCCACCGCCAGCGTGCGTGTTCGCCACTCGGCCGGCAGGCTCCGGAAGAGGCGAAGGTCGAGGCCCTGCGTGTCACACTTCAGCCAGTCGACCCGCGCGATTCCCTGCGCCTGCAGCGCGGCCGCGATCGTGGTCGCGGGAAACTCCTTGGTCGCCTCCACGGCGAAGAACTCGGCAAACGCCCAGTCACCCAGTGCGTCGGCCGCGGGCCGGAGCGTGCTCGAGCACTGCGGTGATTTTGTCAGGTGCAGCGGCGCCCGTCCATCGCGCGCCGCCTCGGGCACCGCGAGGCCCGGACAGAAGATCCAGCGGGCAAACTGGCGCCTTGCGGCGTCCGGTGCGGGCGCCTCCCGCGGATCGGGCTCGAAGCCCACGCCGATCGCGTGGCGCGCAATGCGGCGCCAGGACCGGGGCAGGCCGCCCGCTGCTCCTACATCCACCAGCACCGGGGGAGAGTCGCGCAGCTCGGGCTCGGCGAAGATCCGGTCAAGCAGGCTCATCGTGCCTCCCGCCGTCGCAGCAGCAGTCCGGTCGACGGATAGCGGCTCCAGCCCACCGGCCAGACCGCCTCCGCCGCAAATTCGCTGACCACGTCATACCGCCCAGCTAAGCGTTCCAGGAAGCGTTCACGATTGAAAAACCACACCGGATAGCTGGCCGGGTAGATCGAGGGCGGCACGCGCTGCACGGCAATCCGGTCCGGCGCCCCGCGATGCAGCGGCAGGTTGTTGAACAGCAGCCACGGGAATCCGCGCGCGATCCAATCGTCGATCGCGGCGCCGGGTTCGGGTAGGTACTGCACCACCGTCGACGCGAGCAGGAGGTCGTGGCGCCCGTCCGCCTCCGCCTCGCCCACCGTCGCGAAGAACCGCAGCGGCGTGCCGGCGGCCACCTCGCGGCCCTGCTCCACCCATCGCGCCTGCTCCACCACGTCCCAGCGGAGTCCACCGGCCGGAGGCAACGCGGCCCGATGCCGCCAGTAGGTCGTGCCCAGCGCCCCGCCGAAATCCAGCACGCGCAGGTTCCCGCCCGACGCGGTCGCGACCGCCTGCAGCGCCGCCAGCAGGCCCGGCTCCGGCGCCGGTTCGTCGAAGCAGACGCCGTCGCGCTCGAAGGCCGCCTCGCCGGCCTTGACGCGCCGCGTGGCCGCGAGCACCCGGGCGACAATCTCCTCGCGGTCGTAGCCGCCGCTGGCTGCCTGTGCCGCGGCCCAGTCGGGGTAATTGCCCTCGAACCACCGCCACCCGAAAGCCGCGCGCAGTCCCGCGCGCAGCGGTTCCGGCACCAGCCGCCGGAGGGAACTGGTCCACGCGGCGCTCATGCGGAGCCGCCCCGCCGCCATGCGCGCGCCAGCCGCTGCCCCAGACGCGAAACCAGCGAGCGCGGCGGATTGGCCGCGTGCCAGAGACCGCGACAGGCCGGGTGCTCCGCCGGCGCGGGCCACGCGGACGGGATGGCGGGCGCGGGCCGGAGCGGCGGGTTCGCCCACCGGGTGTCGCCGGCCGCATGCGTCGCGGTCTGCTCGACGCCGAGATGCTCCACCATGCTCCACGGCGGCCGCAGGCAGAGCCCGCCCCGGGCGAGATGGTGGGCCAGCCAGCGCACCGCCCAGATATTCCGCCGGAGCTCCCCGCGGGCCATCTCCGGCAGGTCCGCCCCGTAGGCGTCGGCTGGAATGCCCCGGGCCGCCGCCGCCGCGAGCTTGGCCAGCGCCGGCTCGTCCGTCATGCCGCGCCAGCTGCGCGCCCACGCCCCCCACACCCAGCATTCCGCGCGGCCATCGAAATACGGCGCGGCTCCGACCTCGCCAGGCGTCACCCGCGGGTGCGTCCAGGCTGTCACGCTCATCACGCGCTCGTCGGTCGCATAGTGCCGCAGCGCCGCGGCCAGCCAGGCATACGTACCCGGCACCGCGGTCAGGTCATCCTCCCAAACGATGAAGGCGTCGTGTTGCGCGGCCGCTTCCGTGACGCCGGACAGCACATTCCGGCCGAGGCCCAAGTTGGTGTCGCGCGCGGTGAGCCGGACCTCGCACCAGTCCACCGCGCGGAGGAGCGAGCGGACCTCGCGCACCGCCGCCGCGTCGGCGTCGCTCTTCGCGCCATCGCTGTACGCGAGGATCAGCGGCACGCCGTTCGCGCGCAGGTCGGCAAGCACCCGCGCCAGGTGGGCCGGGCGGGCGTAGGCGAAGAGAATGACCGGGATGGCGTTCACGAGCGGAGCAGATGACGCCAGACGAGCACCGGGGCCAGCAACGCCCGAGCCTGCATCCACCCGGCCTCGCGGGTCGCGGCGGAACAGAACGAGGAGAGCCAGGAGGCGAGCGCCTGCGAGACCACCGTCGCGGCGGCGGCGCCGAGTCCGCCCCACCGCGGGATGACGTAGAAGTTGAGGCCGATGTTCACCACGGCGCCGGCCAGGGTGGCCGCGAGGTAGAAGCGCGAGAGGCGCTCGTTGACGAGCCACTGCCCCCGCGCCACGCCGAGGAAGACGAAGATGCTCGACCAGATGTGCACCGCGACGATCGGACCCGACGCGGCGAAGGCCGGACCGTAGGCGAGCCGCACGATCCACGGCGCGGCGAGCGCCACCGGCACCGAGAGGGCGTAGGCGATGGCGGCGTTGAGGTCATAGTAGTGCTGCAGTCGCGCCCGATAGTCAGCTTCGCCGCGCTCGCGGGCCCGCAGCAGCGCCGGCAGCAGGCTCGACGCGAGCGCGAGCGGCAGGAAATACCAGATCTCGGTGAGGCGGGAGGCGGCGGAGTAGATGCCGACCGCCGCCGGGCCCAGCAGCGCGCGCAGCATCACCTCGTCGATCTTCATGTACACCACGACGGCGAGACCGGCGAACATCAGGGGCCAGGCCTCGCCCGCCAGCCGGCGCATCGTGGCCGCGCGGGCGTCGCCCCAGCCGAAGCGCAGCCCGGACCGCCCGGCCAGCAGCCACAGCCCGATCCCGGCCAGCAGCGCCTCGGCGACGAGCACCCAGGCGAACGCCGCGAGCGGGGCGTCCCGCTCGATCAGCCAGATTCGCAGCGCCGCGCCGACGGCCAGGGCCGCGGTCTGGGCGCCGACGGAGAACTTGGCCCGCAGGTGCGCCTGCAGCCAGAGGTCCGGCACGAGCAGCGCGGGCGAGAACAGGGTGAGACCGATGATGGCCAGCAGCCGCGGCTCCGGACCGGAGCCCAGCCAGCCAGCAAGACCCAGCGTCAGGAGCACCGCGAGGCAGCCCGCGCCGGCGAGGAGCCGGAGCACCAGGCTGCTCGCCAGCACATCGGCGGCCTGGTCGGGCCGCTGGAGCAGGTCGCGCTTCACGACGGCGTCGAGGCCGAGGGCGGCGACCCCTCCGACCAGCGTGACGACCGCGGTGCAGTAGCTGAGCGTGCCGAGCTGGGCCGGGCCGAGGAAGCGGGCCACCAGAAAACCAACGACGACGCCGAGGAGGAA
Source organism: uncultured Opitutaceae bacterium (assembly GCA_964471615.1). GTDB lineage: Bacteria > Verrucomicrobiota > Verrucomicrobiia > Opitutales > Opitutaceae > Opi-474. The sequence continues at coordinate 15,213 of CAYYGV010000008.1, read as the reverse complement.
TCGCACCGCCCGCTCGGCCAGGAGCCAGCCGAGATTGGCCGCGGCCCGTTGAAAACCGGGCTTTGCCAAGACGTCGGCCAGCTGCTGCATTGCCGGCGACGATGCATTCCACCCCGAACCCGGTCAAGGCCGCCACCACCTCCGCGGCCGAGCTGGTGCTGCTGGCCGCCGCCGCCTGGATGCTGCGCGGCTACGTCTGGCCGACGCTCAGCAACACCGAGGTCGACACGCTGCACGCGCTGTCCAACCCCGGGGTCTTCACCCAGGACTTCTCCGTGCAGGAGGCGCTCCGGTTCGGGCCGCGCACGTATTTCAACCTGCTCGTCCGCCTGCCAATGCTGGCCGGCGTCCCGCTGGCCTGGTCCTTCGCCCTCTGGCAGCTGGTCGCACTCGCGACGATCTTCGGCAGCCTCCGCCCGCTGGCCCGGTCGCTGGAGCTCGGCGCCGGGGCCGTCGCCGCGCTGGGCACCTGGCTCCTGACGCTCGGCATCGGCACGATCGGCGGCGTGTTTTTCTACACCCACGCGCCGGTGCCGGCGGTGTGGGCGGGCGCGCTTGTCCTGGCAGGGACGGCCGCAGCGGCCCGCGGGCGCGTGACCGGGGCCTTCGCGATGTTCGGCGCCGCCGCGCTACTCCAGTTTCTCGTCGGGTTCTACGCAGGCTTGCTCGCCCTGCCGCTGCTCTGGGGCCGGGACCGCCGCACCCAGGGTCTCGCGCTCGGGGCCTGGCTCCTCGGGCTCGCGCTTGTGTACCTGCCCATGCGGTTGCAGGGAGTCACCGGCTCAGAGCTGCTGAGCTCGGCGCACTTCGTCGGGATCTACGCGTACCTCCGCCTGCCCCATCATCTGGTGCCGTCGGCCTGGGGCTGGCCGGTGTGGGCCCAGCTCGGCCTCTTCTACTACGGCGCCTGGTGGTTTCTCGAGCGCACGTCGACCGGCCGACCCGCCGGTGAACTTGCGCTGCTCCGCTACGCGCTGGCCGTCACGGTGGCCGCCCTCGCCGCCAACTACCTCTTCATCGAAGTCTGGCCGGTCGCCCTCGTGGCGAAGTTGCAGCCGGCGCGGATCACGCCGCTCACGCAAGCGCTCGTCCTGCTCCTGCTCGCCACCCGCGTCCAAGCCCGGGTCGAGCGCGGCGAATGGCTCGGTGCCGTGCTGCTGGGCTTGATCCCGTTCACGCTCTTCCCCGGTTTCCTGCTCGCCCTCGCGGCCGCGCTCGAGCGAAAGCGCGGCCTGATGCGGCCGCCGGCTTGGACCGTCACCGCGCTCGGCGTCGCGGTCCTGCTCGCCTTCCAGCCGCTGGACCCGTCGATCACCGTCCGCGCCGTGCGCTACGCGCTCTGGCTGGCGCTCTTCCTCGTGCAGTTCGGCACGCGCCGACTGCGACCCAGACGCGGAGTCATGCTGGCCGGGGCCCTGGTGGCGGTCGCGATCGCCGGTGTCGCGTCGCGCGCCAGCCAGGGGCCGGGTTGGCCGGCGTTCCTGGCCCAGCGCTTCAACCCGGACGCGCAGCCGCTGGATGCGCCGGGACGCCTGGGCGCACGGTTCGGCCAGCAGGCCCCGCTCGACGCCGTGGTCCTCATCCCGCCGGCCGGCGAGACCTGGACCTTCAAGCTCTACGCCCAGCGCGCGGTTGTGGTGGACGACAAGAACAATCCCTTCACCGACCGCGGACTCCGCGAGTGGAAAACCCGCATGGACGCCGTGCTCGGCGCACCCCTCGAGTCGATCGCCGACCCGGTGGCGGCCTGGGCCGCCCGCTCCCCCGCCGACCTGGCCGCCGTCGCCCACCGCTACGACGCTCACTACCTCCTGACCCGCGACGCCTGGCATCCCGCCATCCCCGGAAAGAAGATCGACCAGCAGGAGGGCTGGACCCTTTGGCGACTGGAGTGACGCGGGACGAGTGACAAGTGACGAGAGATTGATGCGGCAAGTCAGGTTTGGTGAGTGGTTCGAATCCGGTCTTGTCACTCGTCCCTTGTCCCTCGTCACTTCCGCCCCCACCTCCGTCCTTGATACTTGAAAGGGGCTCCTTCCTACTCCGCCGGAGTGCCGACATGAAGCTGTCCATCGTCATCCCGTGCTACAACGAGGCTAAGACCATCCGCGCGATCATTGAGCGGGTGCGGAGTGCGCCGGTGGCGGACAAGGAGATCATCATCGTCGACGACTGCTCGCGCGACGGCACGCGCGACCTGCTGCGGACGCAGCTGACTCCGCTCGTCGACCGCGTGATCTACCACGAGCACAACCAGGGCAAGGGCGCGGCGCTGCGGACGGGATTCGCGGCGGCGACGGGCGACGTGGTGATCGTGCAGGATGCCGACCTCGAGTACGACCCGCAGGAGTATCCGCGCCTGCTGAAGCCGATCGCCGAGGGCAAGGCCGACGTCGTGTTCGGCTCGCGCTTCATGGGCGGCGAGGCCCACCGCGTGGTCTATTTCTGGCACATGGTCGGCAATAAATTTCTGACGCTGCTCTCGAACATGTTCACCGGGATCAACCTCACGGACATGGAGACCTGCTACAAGATGTTCCGCCGCGAGATCATCCAGAAGATCAAGATCGAGGAGGACCGCTTCGGCTTCGAGCCGGAGATCACGGCGAAGGTCGCGAAGCTCAACTGCGCGATCTACGAGGTCGGCATCAGCTATTACGGGCGCACCTACGCCGAGGGAAAGAAGATCGGCTGGCGCGACGGTCTCCGGGCATTGTGGGCGATCGTGCGGTACAACGTCTTCGGCTGAGCGCGCCGCAGTTTCGGGTTGGGCTTTGGCGCCGCGTGGCCCAGCCTGTCCCGGCCTGACCCCGCCGTGCTCCTCGTCGCCGTCACCCTCACCTTCCTGCTGACGATCTTCGGACTGGGCTGGCCCCTCGCCAGCCGGCTGAAGCTCGATCCCGCGGAGCAGCTCGGCGCGACCGTGGTGATCTCGGTGCTCGGCACCTACCTGCTGACGTTCGGGATCTTCCTCGCGGGCCTGCCGGCCCTCGCGACCTGGATCCTGCCGTTCCTCGGCGCGGCTGGCCTCCTGGTGGGGCGGCGCGCCCTGCCGGCGCTGTTCGCCGACCTCGCCGCATGCGGCCTCCTCGCCGGGCTCGCGCTGGTCTCGGCCTGGAGCGTCGGCTGGCTGGCGTTGATCGCGTCGTACTCCGGCGGCGGCTGGGCGGCCGACTGGTTCGAGCACTGGGAGCGGACCCAGTTCTTCCTGCGGCACTGGCCGCTCGACACGAAGTTCCTCGGCATCGCGCCGCTCCCGGCGCGGCCGCCGCTGGCCAACCTTGTGACCGCCGGGCTCGTGGGTGTCGCGGGCGTGAACTTCCCGACCTACCAGGCCGCGATGGCGCTGCTGAACTGCCTCGTGTTCGTGCCGGCGGCGCTGCTGGCGCGACGCTTCCGCGGCCCGACCGGTGGCGCCGCGGTGATCGCGCTGCTGGCCGTGCTGCTGATGGTGAACCCCTCGTTCGTGCAGAACGCGACGTTTGCCTGGACGAAGCTCATCGCGGCGGCGCTGGTGCTGACCGGCCTGTATTTCTTCCTGCGGGCGCATGACCCGGACGCGCCGCGGGCCGCCGGGCCGCTGGGCGCCGTGAGCCTGGCCGCGGGTTTCCTCGCGCACTATTCGGCCGGCCCGTACCTCGTGATGCTCGCCCTGGCCTGGGGGTGGCGCGGCAAGTCGCGCCTGGCGGACGCGCGCTGGTGGCGGCAGACGGCGCTGCTGGCGGCGCTCGGCGCGCTGGTATTGACGACGTGGTTCGGCTGGTCGATCGCCACGTACGGCACGACCGCGACGTTTCTCTCGAACACCAGCGTCACCGAGGCCGACAAGGGCAACCAGCTCGTGAAGATCGCGCTCAACCTGCGCGACACGTTTATCCCGCACTGCTTCCGGCTGGTGGACGGCACCTTGATCGCGCAGCGCAGCCGCTGGGGCTACTGGCGCGACTGGACCTTCCAGCTCTATCAGGTGAACCTGCTCCTGATGTTCGGCAGCACGGCGTGGCTGGTGCTAGGACGCGGCCTGGTCGCCGGCGCGAAACAGGTGGACGCCTCCGGGCGGCGCTTCTGGGGCGCGTGGGCGGCCGGCACGATCTTCCTCGGCATCGCGGTGCACGGCGCACGCGACCACTGGGGGCTCGGGCACATCTGCCTGCAGGCGCTGGTGGTGCTGGGGCTCGCCGCGCTGGCGGCGCGCTGGGTGGACCTGAGCCGGCCGTGGCGCGTCCTCCTCGTCGTCGGCGCCGCGGTCGACCTCGCCCTGGGCATCGCCCTGAACTTCGGCGTGCAGGGCTACCTGCTCGACCAATGGCTGGCGGCCGGCCAGCCGCGGTCGGAGCTGCTCCAGAGCTACTCCGACTCGGCGTTCATGAACCTGGCGGGAAAAATCACCCACCGGCTCGTGTTCCTGACGGATGTCCTGCCCGCGACCCCCGCGCTTGTGCTCGGCGGACTCGCTGTCATTCTCGCCGTGGCCCTGGTCCGGGCGGCCCGCGCCGCCCGATCGGCCGACTGAACCATGTCCCTCCCCAAGATCGCGATCGTCATCCCCGTCTTCAACGAGGAGGCCGTGCTGCCCGAGCTGTTCGCGCGGCTGGGGGCGCTGTTCGCCGCCGAGCCCGGCTACGCGTGGCAGGCGATCCTGGTCGACGACGGCAGCCGCGACCGCTCGGCGGAGCTGGTGCGGGCGCAGGCGTCCAAGGACCCGCGCTTCCAGCTCGTGGAGTTGACGCGCAATTTCGGCTTCCAGAGCGCGCTGTCGGCCGGCCTGGCCCAGACGGCGGACGCGGACGCGGCGGTGACGATGGACGCCGACCTGCAGGATCCGCCCGAGGTGATTCCCGAGCTGCTGGCGGCGTGGAAGGCGGGCGCCGAGGTGGTGCGCGCCACGCGCCGCTCGCGGCGCGAGACCGGCCTGCGGCGGGTGGGCTTCGACCTGTTCCACTCCCTCTACGGCAAGCTCACGGACTATCCGATCGAGCCGAACACCGGCACCTTCGGCGTGCTCGGCCGGCCGGCAATCGAGGCCTTCAACAGCCTGCCCGAGCGCCACCGGTTCTTTCCCGGCCTGCGGGCATGGATCGGATTTCCGACGGCGGACGTGGCGTATGACCGGCAGGAGCGCGCCGCGGGCCAGCCGCAGCAGAGCTTCCGGCGCCTCGCCCGGTACGCGATGGACGGGCTGTTCAGCTTCTCCTACCTGCCCCTGCGGCTGGTGACGTACTGCGGGCTGTTCATCGCGCTGATGGGCTTCGCGGTCGGCGTGTTCTTCGCGGTGCGCCGGATCCTCGGGGTCGAGACCGCGGCCACCGGCTTCACCACGCTCGTCACGCTGGTGCTGTTCCTCGGCGGCGTGCAGCTGGTCGGCATCGGCGTGCTGGGCGAGTACCTCGGGCGGATCTACGACGAGGTGAAGCACCGGCCCCAGTACCTCGTGAAGCGCGGGCCGCGCGGCTGACCGCGCCGCGGGTTGAGCATTGCACGCGCCCGCCCGCGCGTTGAACTTGGCCGCGACGTCCCGCCGCACCGCATGAACGCCCCCAAGGTCCGACTGCCCTTCCTGATCCTGCTGGCCGGCACGGCGGCGCTGACGGTCGCGGCCGGGCTGATGCTGTTCAGCACGTTCATGCTGTATGACGACGAGGGCTACGTGCTGCTCTCGCTCCGGAATTTCGCCGAGCACGGGCGGCTGTACCGCGACGTCTACACCCAGTACGGCCCCCTGCCCTACGTGCTCTACTACGGGCTGCATCTGCTGGGTCTGCCGTTCACCCACACCGCCGGCCGGCTCCTGACGCTGGTCGCCTGGAGCGGCTCCGCGAGCCTCGTGGCCTGGCTGGTCTGGCGGGCCACACGACACAGCGCGCTGATGCTGGCCGTGCTCGCGGGCACATTCGTTTATCTCTGGGTGATGGTGAGCGAGCCGAACCATCCCGGCGGACTGATCGCGCTCCTCACCGCGCTCCTCGCTGCCTACGGCTACCGCTGGCTCGAGGCCGGACAGTGGACGCGCTGGGCCGTCCTGGCCGGGGCGGGTGCGGCGGCGCTGGCGCTGGCCAAGATCAACGTCGGCGCCTTCGCCACGCTCTCAGCCGTGGCCGTGCTGCTCTACCACACCGGACCCGAGCGCTGGCGACGGATCGTGCCCTGGCTGGTGGCCTTCGGCCTGATCGCCCTCCCGTTCGTCCTGATGCGCCCGCTGCTCGCGGCGCCGTGGGTGCAGACCTACGCGCGGTCCCTCGCGTTTGCCGCGATCCCGGTGGCGTTCGCGCTGGCCGCGGGCACCGGGGTCGCGAGCGGACCGGCCGCACGTCCGTCACCGTGGCTCGTCGCGCTCGGCGCGGGCCTCGGGACCACGCTGCTGGTGCTCGGGGTCGTGGTGGCCCGCGGCACGACGCCGGCGGAGCTGTTCCAGGGCATGATCCTTGGGCCGCTGCGCCACCCGGGGCACTTCAGTCTCGAATTTCCCTGGCCTGCCGGGACGCTGAAGCTGGGCTCGGCGTCGCTCGCGCTGTTCCTGCTGCTGCAGGCCGCGCTGCGCCTCGGCTGGCTGCGCCGTGTCTCGGTCGATTCCCTGGTCGGCATGCTGCGCCTGGTGGCGGCCACGGCGCTGGCGTGGGCGATCTGGCGCTTCCCGGCGGTCAGCCCGGACAACGAGGTGTTCGCGTACGCGCTCCCGTGCCTGTGGCTGTTCCTCTGGCCGCTTGGGGGCGAGGACGAAGGCGGCGTGACGGCGCGGCAGTGGCTGGGCGTGCTGTTCCTCGGCCAGTGGCTCCACCCCTTCCCGGTGCCCGGCAGCCAGATCGCCTGGGGCACCTTCCTCGCGCTGCCGCTGGCGGCGATCGGCGCCTGGCAGGCCACCGGCTGGCTTGCCGGTCGGCACGGGCAGCCGTCGACCATCGGGCGGCTCCAGAAGATGGACCTGATGCTGACGTTAGCGCTGGCGGTGCTGGCGGTATTCACGGGCGACCGGCTCGGCCGGATCGGGTCGCGCTACTTCGACAGCCGCCCGCTGAACCTGAACGGCGCCGAGGCGCTGCGGCTGCCGGACAGCACCACGGCGCTGTATCGCGCGCTCGTGTTCAACGCCAACGTGCATGGCGACCTGCTGTTCTCCCTGCCGGGCATGTTCAGCTTCAACCTGTGGAGCCAGCAGCCGACGCCGACCTACGCGAATGTCACCCACTGGTTCTCGCTGCTCGACGACGGGCAGCAGGCGGCGATCGTCGCCAGCCTCGCGGCGCATCCGCGCGCCTGCGTGATCGTGCAGGCGGGGCACCTCGACTTCCTGCGGGAGCGCCACCTCACGCCGGGCGGGCGGCTCTACGACTACGTGATGAGCCACTACGAGACGGCCTTCGAGATCGACGGCTTCCAGTTCCGCGTCGCGAAGGGCCGCCGGATCGCGCCGCTGTTCACCGCCGAGATCTTCGCCTCCAAGACCACCGGCCCGAACGTCGCGGACACGCTGGTGAAGGTCCCGGTGCTGCTCGCGCCCGGCCAGGAGATCGGCAGCGCGCTGCTCGTCACGATGGACGATCCCCGCGCCCAGCCCCTCGTCCTGACGGCGGCCAACACCCGGGTGGAGGTCACCGCCATCGACCTCACCGGCGAGCCGCGCGGTCCGGCCAAGGCGGCGGCCTTCCCGTTCGCCCCCGGCGGCACGGCCGAGCTCTCGTTCTATTTCAACCGCGACGGCCGGGGTTTCTCGATCGCGCGGAGCTTCCTGATCCTTCGCGACAAGGCCGGCGCCGAGCTCGCGCTGGTGCGTCTGCGCCCGTGAGGCCGGCGCCTATTTCCGGCGGGCGACCAGCACGAGGCTCACCCCGAAGGGGAACGGCACGCGCCAGCGGGCCATCGTGACGAAGATCGAACGCAACAGCGCGTTCAGCCAACGCGGCGGGAGCTGGTCCTCGGTGCGGGCCGCCGGCGCGCCCAGGCCCAGGCGCTGCCGCAGCCGGCGCCACTTCCGGACGAGCCACACCGCCGGGTACACGAGCACATTGGTGTAGTTCACGTACACGACCTCCCAGCCCTCGGGCGGGAACAGCGCGCGCAGCTGCGGCCGGTGGTAGCGGCGGAAATGGTGCAGGGCCTCGTCCCAGTCGCTCCACAGCGCCATGCTGGCCGGGACCGTGACGGCGGCCAGCCCGCCGGGCTTGAGCAGGCGGTGGAAACCGCGCACGACCGCGGCGTCGTCCGGGACGTGCTCGAGCACGTCGAGCGCGGTGACATACTCGAGCGAGCCGTCGGGTAGCGGCACGGTGTCACCGGAAAGACTGAGCACCTGCTCGGGCCGGAAGCGCGCGCGCAGCAGCCGCAGCGCCTCCTCGTGGTCGTCGAGGACCAGCACGTGGCAGTGCGTCTCCATCTCGAGCGCGAAGCGGCCGGTGCCGGCCCCGCAGTCCAGCAGGACGTCGGAGGGCTGCGGTGGCCGCACGCGGCAGAGCCAGTCGCGGACGAAGCGGCGCTTCCCGGAGTAATACCAGTGCTCGCCCTCGACCCGGTCCAGATTGGTGTATTCGTCGGCGTTCATCGGCGCGGCGGGAAACGGCCCGAGGCTCGAAGGAGCGCGGGGGAATGTCGAATGGGTTTTCACCGCCCGGCGCGGTCGTTCGCGGTTGCGTTCCCCCCGGGTCGCGTTTGCGTCGATGCTCGTGATCCCCGCGGGTTCCTCCCCCACGCCATGGCACCGCTCCCGGCCCGTGCTGGTCGCGGTGGTGGCGCTGCTCCTCGCGCTGCACTGGCTGCTGGCGGTCGCGAGCAAGGCCCGGGAGAGCGTGACTGCGGACGAGCTGGCGCACCTGACCGGGGGCTTCACCTACTGGCAGTTCAACGACTACCGGATCCAGCCCGAGAACGGCAACCTGCCGCAGCGCTGGGCCGCCCTGCCCGCCTGGCTTGAGGGCGCGGCGTTTCCCGCGGTCCGCGACAACGTGTACTGGAAGACTTCCGACGCCTGGGTGCTCGGCCACGAGTTTTTCTACGAGACCGGCGAGGATCATTTCCCGCGGCTGATGGCCGGGCGCGCGATGATCGCGCTGTTCAGCGCGGCGACGGGCCTGGTGGTGTTCCTGTGGTCGCGGCGGCTGTTCGGCCCGGCGGGCGGCCTGGTGTCGCTGGCGTTCTACGTTTTCTGCCCGAACTTCCTCGCGCACGGCGCGCTGGTGACCTCGGACAGCTGCATGGTGCTGTTCTTCCTCGTGTCCGTCGGCGCCTACTGGCGCCACCTCCACGACTCGCGCGTGCGCTGGTGGTGGGCCAGTGCGGTCGGATTCGGACTCGCCTGCGTGGCAAAGGTCTCGGCCGTCCTGATCCTTCCGATGATGGTCGTGATGGCCGTCGTGCGGGCGTGGGCCCCGGACCCGCTCGGCTGGCACGGGCGCGCCTGGTCCACGCCGGCCCGCAAGCTCGGGGCGATCGCGCTCTCCACGCTGTTCCAGGGCGTGGTGGCCTGGGTCATCATCTGGGCGTTCTTCGGTTTTCGCTACTCGGCCTTCAATCCCGCGCTGCCGCCGGCCGACCATTTCATCCGGCCGTGGGAGGTCACGCTCAGCCACATCGGGGGACTCGCGCCCGTCGTGCAGGCACTGCGGGCCACCCACCTGCTGCCGGAGGCGTTTCTCTACGGTTTCTCGTTCGTGATGGAGATGTCGCAGTACCGCTCGGGTTTCCTCGACGGCGCCTACAGCGTGGTGGGCTGGACGAAATTCTTCCCGCTGGCGTTCCTCTACAAGTCGACGCTGCCTGTGCTGCTGGCCTGCGTGACGGGACTGGGTGCGCTCGGGAGCCGCTGGCGCGCGAGCCTCGCCACCGCCGGCTGGCGGTCGGACCTGTACCGGGTGACCCCGCTCCTCGCGCTGTTCGGCATCTACTGGGCCGCATCGCTCACCTCCCACCTGAACATCGGCCACCGTCATCTGCTGCCCACGTACCCGGTGCTGTTCATCCTTTTCGGCGGCTTCGCGGCGTGGCTGACCCGCCACCGGCTCGCGGCGACGCTGGTGATCGTCCTCGTGGGCTGGCAGGTGGTCGAAGGCGTGCGCGCCTACCCGCACTATCTGGCCTACTTCAATCCGGCGGCCGGCGGGCCGGCGGAAGGCCATCGGCACCTCGTCGACAGCTCGCTCGACTGGGGTCAGGACCTGCCGGGCCTGAAGGCTTGGCTCGACCAGCATGCGCAGGGCGAGCCCGTGTATCTCTCCTACTGCGGTTCGGGTGAGCCGGACTACTACCGCATCTCGGCCCGGCGCCTGCCGTTCGTGAACGGCTTCAAGATTCCGCAGCCCTGGGTGCCGCTCACGCCCGGCATCTACTGCATCAGCGCCACCATGCTGGAGCACGTATACAGCCCGATCCGCGGGGCTTGGACCCCGGAGCTCGAAAAGGAGTACCAGTGGATGCGCGGGTTCGAGCCGGCGTTCCTCGAGTATTTCGGGAATCCCGCCCGGCGCGCCGACATGGACCGCGAGGCCGGCCCCGAGAAGTGGAAGCGCGCCTGGACCCGCCACGATCTCTTGCGGTTCGCCCGGCTGTGCCACTACCTCCGGGCCCGCCGCCCTGACGCGACGGTGGGCTATTCCATCCTGATCTACCGTCTCACCGCCGAGGAGATCGCCGCCACGACGACGGGGTCGCTCGAAGACTGGCAGCGGGCCATCGAGCAGGCGCCGCGCCGCTGAGCATTCCGGCGGTCAGGCGAGCCGGCGCACCGAGGTGCGGGTGAAGTGCGCAAGGAAGACCAGCAGCCCGAGGAACAGCGCCCAGTCGAACGGCTGCTCCACCAGGAAGGCAATATCCGCCAGCTTCGTGATCGTCGGGGCGGGCAACGCGCCCACCAGACGGTTGATGATGAAGCAGGCGAACGGGTCCCACCAGAGCACAAACAAAAGTAGGCCGCGCGTGATCCGCGCCAGCTGGCGCGCCAAGGCCGGCGCCGCTGGATCGCCGGGCAGCCGCCACAGCCACGGAGCCAGCCACAGGGCGAAGATCCACCGGTAGCCAAAATTGAGGCTGGCGAAGAAACAGCCCGTGAGCAGCGCGGCGCCGAGGATGAAGTGAAGCCAATCCGCCCGCGCCGCCTCACCCGGCTCCCAATCGCCGAGCGGTCTCCGCCGCCAGCACCAGGCCGTCGCGCCAACGGCCACGCCCAGCGCGAGCACTTTCGGGACCGCCCCATCCCACCCCAGCGCGTGGGCCAACGCGGTGGATCCGAAACTCAGTAGTCCCTCGGGCCGCGGCGCCAGCGGGCCGAAGTCCCGCAAGTCCGCGGCGACGCTCAACCCCGCCAGCGCGAGCAGCAGGGCGCCGAGCGCGACGCGCGCCCGCACCTCGCGCCGCTCGCCCGCAGCCAGCAGCACAAGAGCCGCGGCCGCCGGGTAATACTTGAGCAACGTCGCCACCGCCACCAGGAGCGGAGCGAGCCAGCGCACCTCGCGCCGCGCCGCCCCCAGGCAGGGCACGAGTCCGGCGAGCAGGACGAAGATCACGAGGTCGTTGTTCGCCCGGTCGACCGCCAGCATGATCGGCGACGAGCAGGCCACGGCCGCGTACCAGCCCAGCTCGCCGACCGAACGCGGGCGCAAACGCGCCAGCGCGACGACGGCAAACGTCCCGACCAACGCCAGTCCCAGCCACCAGGCGTCGGCCCGGGTGAGGCCGAGGTCGCGCAGGTGCAGCCACCAGTGGGAGTAGACGTGCGGCCGGCCGAAGTAATCGAGCGGGTTGGGCACGTAGGGATTGAGGCCGCGCGTGACCGCGTCGTTCGACGCCAGCAGCGCGAAGGTGTCGATGAACCACACGCTGTAGTGGTTGATCCCGAGGGCGAAAAACAGCGCGGGCCAGCAGGCGAAGGCGCCGTAGTACGCCGCCACGACCAGGACGAGGCCCAGCCCGAGCTTGCGCGGCGATGGGATCATGGGCGGTGGCGGCCCGCCGCGGTCACGAGGCCGGCTTGGCCGCCGGGGCCGGCGGCTCGGGATCGACGGACACGATGCGGCTCAGCCGCTCCATGCGGCCGCCGAAGCGCTTGATCGCGAGCGTCTCGAGGTGGAACGTCGGCGGCAGCTCGTCCTCGGGATCGAGCCCGAAGCGGCCCTCCGGCGAGGTGGGCCGCAGGGCCTGCGTGACCAGCACCTCGCGGAAGGTTCCCTGCGAGAGATGATAGCGGATCTGGTCGCCCCGCTTCTTCGCGGCGACGAGATCAAGCGACGGGATCTGCCAGAGAATCCACGGGATCGCGGACTTGTTCGACAGGAAGAGCCGCGGGCCGGCCGGGCGGCGCAGCACGAAGTCGCGCTCCCACTCGATCTCCTTCATGGCAAGATTCTGCGCAGTGTAGAGGCGCGTCGCGACCGCGGGCAGCGCCGACACGAGCACGAACACCGCGACGCCGGCGAACGCGATTTGCCGGACCGGCCAGGTCATGCGCATCCGGCAGACAAACGCGGCGGCGGCGAGCGCGAGCATGAGCGTCGCCGGCAGCGCGAAGCGCGAGGTCACGGTGTCGTCCAGCCGGCTCCAGTAGTAGAACTGGACCATCACGAAATTTCCCGCCACGCCGGCGCCGAACGCCAGGGCCACCGTCTGGGCCGGAGCCACCGGCGGGCGCGTCCGCCACCAGCGGACCACGACAACGGCCAGCCACGCGAGGCCGGCCAGGCCGAGCACCGAGAGGTACCACGAGTTCGCCAGCGTCGGGCCGAAGTTGAAGAAGAAGTGGAGCGCCCCCTCTAGGTTGGTCTTGAGGTAGGCGGTGCTGAACCGTGAGGTCTGGCCCTCCTGTAGCTGCCACAGCACGGGGGTCGCCGACAGCACGCGGTTGTGCCACGCATACGGCACGAGCAGCAGCGGCGTCACGACCGTCGCCCAGGGCAGCAGCACCGCGCCCGCGCGCCACCAGCCGAGCAGCACGATGAGGGCGACCGGGAGGACATAGATCGCCGACTCGTACCGGCTCTGCGCGAGGAGTACCGCCCCGAGGCACAACAGCGCCAGACGGTCCGGATCCGGGGCCCGGAGGTAGAGGAGCGCGAGGCACATCACGAGCAGGAGCATCGTGAGATTGTGCATCTCCATTCCCGCGCAGGTCGCGTTCTGCCCGAGCAAAGGCATCGACGCCAGCAGCGCCACGGCGAGCAGTCCGCCCGCGCGGTCGGTGAGCTCGCGGCCGAACCAGTACGTCAGCGCCAGGAACGCGGCGGCGAGCGCGGAGTTCAGGATGAAGGCGTTCGCGATCCGGTAGCCGGTCAGGTCGTGCACCAGCGAGAGCAGGAACGTGAAAAAATACGGGCGCTTGTCGAGGAACGTGTCGATCGGCAGCCACGTGCCGTCGAGGTTGTAGGCGCGGATCACCGTGCCGACCTCCTTCGTCGCGTGCATGTGGAAGCCGGTCGCCTGCAGCACATACTCGTCGAACAGGATCTTGTGCTGGTAGGTGTCGGACCAGAGCGTGAACGCGGTCGCGACGAGCAGGGCGAGGCCGACCCAGCCGGGCGCGCGCAGCCAGGCGCGCCACACCGCAGACCGCGCCCGCGCGACCCGCCCGGCGTAGTAGACGAACGCGGCGAACAGCCCGAGCATGTAGTAGTAGCCGCCGAGCCGGATGAGGCCCTCGGCGGTCTTGGGCGCGACGAGGACGAAGCCGATCGCAATCGCCGCGACGGAGCTCAGGCCCAGCCAGAGGAGGCGCGGGCGCGTCGTGGCGTCGGTGGTGAGGCGGTGGAACAGCGTCATCGGGCCGTGGGCCGGCTTACGGGAGCTGCTTCAGGAAATTCTCGAGGTAGGCCTTGCGCCGCTTCTCGATCTCCTCGCGGTCGCGCGGCACCACCGGCGGTTTCTCTTCGGTCGGGGCGGTCAGCGAGACCGGGCCCTGGCGGATCTCCTTCACGCGGCTGATGCGGTCGAGCGTCAGGGTCTGCAGGCGCTCCTCGCGCACCGGCTCGAGCACGAACGCGGGCCCGAGATCGTCGCCGTCGCGCAGGGTCATCGCGCCGTTGGCCGGATCGATGTTGAAGCGCTGGAAGACGTAGACGTTCGAGAAGGTGTGGTTCCGCATGTGGAACACGATCGCATCGCGGCGGCGGACCGCCTGCACCACCGGGGTGGCGGAGACCCGGTGCGCGACCCAGAGGATCGAGTCGTTGTCGATCATGAGGTAATCGCTCCGCGGCTGGTCGGCCATGAACTGCCGCCGCCACGCGGTCTCGCGGCCCGGCAGGTATTCCTGGTTGTAAGCGTGGGCGGCCATCGACGGGATCCCGCTCACCAGCGCGCCGAACGCCGCCACCGCGAGGAGCAGGCGCTGGAACGCCGCCGACGCGAACTGGGGCAGGACCGTGAGCACGGCCACGACGAGCCAGAGGTGGGTCGGGAGACTCAGGCGGCGGATGATCGGGTCGTCGAACTTGCCCCAGAAATAGCACATCATGAGGAAAAACTGCCCCACGAAACCCAGCGTGAAGATCACCGACGCCACCACGATCGGCGGCTCGGTGGCGAGGGTGCGCACCTTCTTCACCACGAAGAGCAGGCAGAACGGGACCGCGAGCCAGCCGAGGATCGAGAGCGTGAGGGACGCGGGCTGGTTGGCCACGTCGGAGAAGAAGAAGCTCTCGGCATGCGCGAGGTTGTCGGAGATGTACGACAGCGAGAACGGCTTCGAGTACTCGGGCTTGCTCGCGAGCTGCCACGCCGAGGTGCGCAGCTCGAAGATCCGGTTCTGCAGCGGGTACGGCAGGAGCAGCAGCGGCGCCACGATGACGGGCCACGACAGGATGGCGCGACGCTCGCGGAACCAGACCCACAGGACCATGACCACGACCGGAAGCGCGTAGACGAGCGACTCGTACCGCGTCTGGCCGAGCAGCAGCGTGCTGTAGCAGAGGGCCGTGAGCGACACCTCGTCGCGACGGTCGATGAACCGCGCGCCGAGCAGCAGCGTCGCGATGATCATGACCATGTTGAGCAGCTCGAACCCGCCGCCCGTCGCGTTCTGCCCGAGGAGTGGCAGGCCCGCAAACAGCAGCACGCCCAGCCAGCCCCCGCGGCGGCCGGCGAGCAGTTGCCCGCAGCGGTTGACGAGCCCGAGGAAGATGAACGTCAGGATCGCGTTCAGCAGGAAGGCGTTTTCCGGCCGGTACCCAAACAGGTCGTGCAGGACGGAGAGCAGGAACGGGAAGAAGAGCGGCCGCTTGTCCATGATGCCGTCGAGCACCA
>CAYYGV010000007.1:0-61166 GCA_964471615.1 uncultured Opitutaceae bacterium | reverse complement strand
GGAGGGTTCGGTCAAATCACGAGCTAACTGGCTGCAAGCTCGCGTGAACCGCATTCGTTTCATTTGACCGATCTCGGCCGAATTTCTCGTTTGGCCATTGGCGGTGCCTCAAAATCGGGAAACTCGCGCGGCAATTCGTTTCACGAGTCAAATCTCGGCAGCAAGAAATCGCATGCCGATACGCCCAGTTGTCTTCCGTTCGGATCGTTCGTATCCACGGCCCGTGCCCGGTCTTCGGCAAATCTAGAACTCCTGAACCGAATCCCCGGTTTTCCGAGGGGGAAAACCGAGGCAGGCAGGAACTGATGCAAAATTTCGCTCGTATCTGGAGGGCGAGCAACTGGTTTTCTTGGCACCGATTCGTTCCACCCAGTCATGGCGATTCACGAACTCTTGGAACGAATGCGGTCGGCGTGATCTTGCTTGGAGTAGACATCCGCTCACGCCCATGGGCCGTCTGGACGCGGTCATGATCGAGACAGGCCTGCTGGGCGACATCGCGGAATTCGTCCCGGCCAGCGGGTGCGAAACTCAACTTGAAGTCGCGGGTTCCCGCGCGCCCAGAATACCCAGCCCTCCGCCGCAGCCGTCAAGGTGGAGCGCAGCGCAGCGAGCAATACCTTGACGGCTGGAGGCACAATCGAGGGCTGGGCGCGCCGCGAAAGTTCCACGCCGTGACACGGCCCTAAAAACAGCGCCCTTGGTCGGCGCTGGTTGGGTTGGGGTCTGTTGGCGCTTGGGGGCATCAACCTAAACGATCGCTTCGGATGCGGGAAGCGCCGCCGGGGGGCACCACGGCCAGGACTTGCCTTCAAAGCAGCAGGCAATTCAATGCCTTGATTTGCCTCTTTCCCTCAGCTCAGCCGCAAGGGTCTTGATTTCGGTAAGATCGCGTTGCATTTCGCTCCAGCCATACCACATCGCATAGTCTGGATTCGCATGGAAGGTCCCTTGGAATGTCCGCATGCGGTGCTCAAGGAACATCACAAAAAGCTTCTGTTCGATAACGGTGGGGGCGTCATGAAACGTCAGCAAATCAGGGAATGCCGACGCATAGTTCGCCGGCTTCGGAAGGAGCCCTTCTTGATAGAGCCGCGCCACAACGCGGATGGCCTCAGCCATCAGGTGGTCAGCTTCCTTGATCATATCGTCACCGTGCTGGAGCTGCTCGCGTGCGAAATTGCCCGAGTGACACTGGTTGCAGATCTGAAGCATCGCATCGCGCTCCTTCTGCCAGTCATCCTCCGTGAGCTTCGCAACCCTTGCCGCCTTCACGACGTCGAGGCGCGCAGTGGGCTTGCCCTCGGGGTCGAGCACGCCGAGTGCCTGTAAAATTGTCGCACGATCCGCGGCCCATTGTTTGTCCTCGGGCATGGGCAGGCGCACGGCGAGGAAGCCCCAAGGCGTGTCCACGTCATGGTGGCCTTGCGGCATGTGGCATGTCTGGCAGGTGGGTGCTGCTGCCTTCGGGTCTAGCATACCCAGCTGCTTGAGGCCGGCGCGCACGCCGTGTTTCGATGCGGAATACATCTCCCACTGTGGGTGGTCGAAGCCCATGTGGCACGTCTCGCATGCCTGCGGCTGCTGCGCTTCCTTTTTGGAGAAGGTATGGCGCGTATGGCACGCATCGCACGAAGCCGTGCCGAAGCCCGCGCTCGTTCTCTTCAGTTCCTTGATTTCGGCTACGGACTTGAGCCCGATCTTATGGCATGCGCCGCAGCCTTTCATTCCGTCGGTCATCGCCATCGGCTGCCAGTGAATAGTCGGCATCGCTTTCATCGCGGCCCACGCGAGCGCGTGTTTGCCATTCTTGAATTGCGCGACCTGCTTCTCGTGACACTCTGCGCAAGTCTCGGGTGTGGGGATGCGCACCTTTGCTACGTCGTCGGCTGACACGTGCTGATCACCGTGGCAATCCGCACAGCCGACCTCGACATCGCTGTGTCGGCTGATACGCCAGTCGCTCACCACGCCGGGTGTCACGCGCTCGTGGCATGAAACACATTTCGTCGCAGCTTCCGAGGCCGGCGCTTTCGTGGCCGCCGATGCGGGGCCGACGGCCCCGAACAAAACGATCGCGCCCACGGTCAGCGAGCGCACGGACGATCGAAGGGAAACATTCATGGCGGGTAAGCTGGGCCGCGGACCACCGCGATGGCTCCGAGCAGAAAGCCCACACCTGCGTCTCACAATGGCAAAACCGGGAAACGTTGATCCAAGTCAAGGTTGGTCGTTTTTTTTGTTTTTGGGAAAGTCGGTTTTAGCCAGTAGACCGTTCCCGGCCACCTCTTGCGCATGAGCGTGGTAAGGCACGTCCCACCGCAACACCAGTCCGCCCGCCAGCGCCGACGAACTCGAAACTTTGAAGCGCGAACTCATGAAGGCTGAAGTCCGCCTCGCCAAGGCCCGCGCCACCGTCACCACCGCTGAGATCGATATCAAAGTCATCAACGCCCGGTTGAAGACTATGGCGCGCTGACTGGGAGCGCCGCCTCACTCGCAGGGCTTTCACCCGTGGTCATCAGGCGGAGACCGGCGCCCATCGCCGTCACAGGCATGGTCTCTGGCCTACTTTTCTTGTGGGACATGCCAGAGGCGTGTCTGTGCATGTTCATATTCCTGGTAGCTGCCCTTCTTTTCCCTGATCCGCCGTTTCATGGCCTGAAGAAACTCTATCGGCGCGTCCCGGACGAAGAAATTGCAGATCCATTGGGGCAGCCACCCGCCCGGATCGAGCGTCAATTCGTAGCGGACGAACGTCTTTCCCTTGCCCAGCACCTTCAGGTAGAGCGTTCCGGTCGCCGTCGGGATTCGTATCACGTCGCTCTTCGGCGGTTCTCCCGGTTCCTTGATCGTGCGAAAACGGATCGTAGCGGTGCCGTGCTCGTAGTCGTTGGCGTAGCTGGTTTCGATCAGCGAATCCCGATCCCGGGCGGGCCAGGGCAGATGATACCGACTGTAAACCACCACCCGGTCCACGTGGTTGTCGCGGACCACTCGCGATTCGGAGAGATGGTTCACCCATTCCGTCCGGCGCGGAACATCCGCCAGGACCGCGAAGATTTCCACCACATCCACGTCGAGGACTCCTTCCGCCCTGAAAGTGGGCGGGGAGGCGCAATCAGTGAATACCTTGATGCCTTCCGACTCGTAGAGAAAACTCCAGCTCTCGGCGTGAACAACCGCCGCAAAGAAGATGAACGCCATGGCGACCAAGGCAATGTGCCGCCTCCCGTTCGGAGCGCGCCCAATCCCGCGAACCGCCTTCCCCGAAGGGCCACCCGGTGCTCCGAGGCCACAGACGGCGGCCAACGCAGTGACGGCTACTTGCGCTGCCACGCTAGCCATCGGCCGAAGAGTCCATTAACGAAGGGCGTGAGTCGTGTCCGGTTGTAGAGGTCGCCCACCTTGCGGATGGCCTCCGCTTGTGTTGGATACGGGTGGATGGCAGCTCCGATCTTGCCGAGCCCCAGCTTGCCCTTCATCGCGACCGAAATCTCTGCAATCAGATCGCCCGCGTGCTCGGCGACAATGGTGGCGCCGAGAATCTCGTCCGTGCCCTTGCGCACATGCACGCGCACGAATCCCTCGTCAGCGCCATCGAGGATTGCGCGGTCCACCTTGGCCAGCTCCTGCGTGTAGGTGTCCACCTCGAGGCCGCGTGCCTTCGCCTCCTTTTCGTAGAGGCCGATGTGGGCGATTTCCGGCGAGGTGTAGGTCGCCCAAGGAATGGTGAGGGCACTGGCCTTCGCCCGCCCCAGGAACAGCGCGTTCTGGATCACGATGCGCGCCATGAAGTCGGCGGCGTGCGTGAACTGATACGGCGAACAGATGTCGCCGCAGGCGAAGATGCGCGGGTTGGCGGTCTGCAGCCGGTCGTTCACCTTGACTCCCTTGCGGTCAAATTCGACCCCGACGACCTCCAGTCCGAGGTTTTCAATGTTGGGCGCGCGACCGACGGCCACCAGCAACTGATCGACCACGAGGTCGTAACCGCGGCCGTGCGACTCGACTTGCAGACGAACGCCGTTGGGGTCTTTGGCGAGCTTGAGATCCTTGCCGCAGCAGAGCAGTTTCACCCCATCGCGGGCGAGGGCCTCCTGCACGATCCCCGCCGCATCCCGGTCTTCGCGCGGCAGAATGCCGTGCTCCGCCTCGACCAGAAAAACCTCCGCACCGAAGCGGGCGAAACTCTGGACCATTTCGCATCCGATCGGGCCGGCGCCGATGATGCCGAGCCTTCGCGGCAACTCGGTCAGCGAAAACAAGGTCTCGTTGGTTAGGAAAGGCACGTCCTTGAGCCCCGGAATCGGCGGGGCGGAAGCCCGCGCGCCCGTGGCGATGACCGCCTTGCTGAAACGCAGGGTCTGGCCGCCCACCTCGACCGCATCCGACCCGGTGAACCGTCCGCCGCCCAAAAACACGTCCACGCCGATTTCGCTGAAGCGGCGGGCGGAATCATGCGGACTGATGCCGGCCCGCAGCCGGCGCATCCGCTCCATGACCGCGCCGAAATCCACCGTCGTGCCGGCCGGAACCCGCATCCCGAACGCCGCACTGTCGCGAACCCCGGCCGCCGCGCGCGCGGCGCGGATGATCGCCTTGGACGGCACGCAGCCGACATTGAGGCAGTCGCCGCCCAAGAAATGCTTTTCCACCAACGCAACCTTGGCGCCCAAACCGGCCGCTCCGGCCGCAGTGACCAGTCCGGCCGTCCCGCCGCCAATCACCACCAGATTGTAACGCGCCGCGGGGGTCGGGTTGGTCCACTCCGGCGGTTGCACATTGGAGACGAGCGCCTGGTTGTGGGTGTCCCATGGAAGGACGGGGGGCTGGATTGTCTTGCTCATGTTGAATCGAAATCGAGAGGCGTTCAGGAGGTGATCTTTTCCGCCAAGGCCCGCTTCGCGATGCGCGTGACAAACACCGTGACGGCCACGGTGGCGACGAGACCGACGACATAGAGCGCCCACTCGCCAGGAGTGCGGATTCGTTCTCCCGATGCCGCTTTCGCCAGCGACCCCAGATAGACATACATCACCGTGCCCGGCATCATGCCGATCCACGAAGCGAGCACGTAGGCGCGAAGCGATACCCTCGTCAGGCCGAACGCATAGTTCAACAAGGTGAAGGGGAAGACCGGCGAGAGCCGGGTCAGGCCAACGATCTTCCAGCCCTCGTTTGCCACGGCCCTGTCTATCGCGGCGAAGGGTTCGTTGCCCTCGATTTTTCGGGCAACAGCGTTGCGTGCGAGATACCGCCCGACGAGAAAGGCACACGTCGCGCCAAGTGTTGAGGCAACGGACACGTAGACCGAACCCCACACGACACCGAAGACGGCGCCTGCGCCGAGAGTCAGAACCGATCCGGGGATGAAGAGCACGGTCGCGACAACATAGAGCGCGACGAAAATGACCGGTCCCCAAGGCCCGAGCTGCGCCACCCAGGCGAGAGCTTGTTGGAGCAGCTCCTGCGCATGCAGAAGCCTGGCGGCGACGATCAGGCCGGCCGCCACGCCGGCATAGAGCAGCCACTTCAGGGGCGATGCCGGCCGGGCCTCTGGGTTTGCTCTCTGTGTCATGAAATCAATCTTGCCGGAAAAGAGCGCAGTTGACTTGCGGCCGCAGAACTTGGGTTGGAGTGGAGCAATTTCCTGTGCATTGGTGTTTGGACGGGCGAAGCCGCGATTTCTTCCCGCTACTCATGCGAATGGCGCAAATAACGAACCCCGGAACTGGCTTCAGGGTCCGAAGCGGTAGACGAAATTGGCGAACTGGAATCCTCCCGCCGGCTCGGCCAGCGCTTCGATCAACGATCTAAAGGCCTGCGTGGCGGCGGTCAGATTGTTTTTGAGCACTTCCGACGGAGTCGGCGGCGTCACCACGCCGTTGGCATGATCGACGCCAAAAGCCGCGAGCGCGTAGGGCAGTTCCAGCTCGTTGGCCAGGACCGCCTCCGGACCGCAGGTTTGGGAGATGAAGTCGACGCCGGCGGCGCGCAGGGCCTTGATTTCCGATTTGGTGTTGAGACGCGGTCCGTCCACATGCCCGTAGGTGCCGATCTGCGGAGCCAAGCCCTGACGGCGCCAGACCTGCTCGATTGCGGCACTCAGAGCGCCATCGATCAAGGAGCCGGCGATCAGATGGCCCCGGCCCGTTTCGCCGGGCTGGTCAAATACGGTGCAGAGTTCGCCGCCGGGCAGCCGGTTGGACGGAAAATACATTTCCGACGCCAGCAATGGTCCGCCGATGGGCCAATCGTTCCGAACGACACCGCAGACGGAACACGAGACCACGGCGCTCGCCCCCAGCTGTTTCAACGCAAGCAGATTCGCCCGGTGGTTGACCTGGTGGGAAAGACGCGCGTGTCCCGCGCCATGCCGGGAGATAAGCGCGACCGGTCCGCCGACCTGACCGCGCCAGACCGTAACGCGACCGTGGCGGGTCTCGACCTCCGAGGGTGCGAAGCCGGGTTGATCGTAGAATCCTGAACCAACGAGGTAGCCAATCATAAGGGAGCTTGGTCTTGGTCGGGTCACGCCACGGGCGCGGACTCGTGGCGCGGCGCCGAAACCGGAGGAGACGCCACGGGAACTACCGCGGCGGGCTGGTGGCGGATAAACCGCCAGGCGGTCGCGAAATCCACCCAGGTCTGACGAAATGGACCGCGCGCCAGGAATCGCCGGCCGGAGGACACCACCGGCGAGGCAACCATTCGCGTGCGCCCCGCCCGGGCCATCCGCAGCGACAGGTCGAGGTCCTCGCACCGATCGAGGGGCCGGAAACCGCCCAGCGACCAGAACGTCGCCGTGCGGATGAACATGGCCTGGTCGCCAAGAAAACAGCCCCAGATCCGGCCGCGCCAATCGGCCAGCGCGCAGGTGCAGCGCAGCCACAGGGAGGGATGGTCGAACCGCCGCCGAAACGCGCCACCAAGGGTGTCGGGATCGGCATCGAGCATCCGCCGAAGCGCCTCATCCCAGCCACGGGGCAGCAACGTATCGGCATGCAGAAAAAGCAGAACCTCGCCGCGAGCCGACTGCACCCCCAAGTCGAGCTGCGCGGCACGCTGCCTGAGTGGAGAGGCGATCAGGCGCACACCAAAGCCAGCCGCGATTTCCGCAGTGCGATCCGTGCTGCCGCTATCGACAACAATCACCTCCACGCCGGGTCGATCAGCCCCGACCGACCGCAGGCACTCTGCCAGGCCCCGTTCCTCGTTCCACGTCGGCACAATGACGGACACACAGGTCACAGGAGGATGGGAACGGTCGTTAACGGATGCCATGCAATCGGTGGGGTCTTGTTGTGACGCCCATCGGCTGTATAAATTCCCGTTCGAATATCACAACCTTCAATTCCCCGCCGGGAATAAGAACCCGCCAGCGCCGTCGAAACACATTATGTGGAAATACGCCTCATTCCTTCTTGCCGGTGCGGCCATCGCCGCCATCGCCCTTTTCGCCCGCGCAAATCCTTCCAACGACAGTCCGGCACAGACCGCCAGCCCGGCCCCTGCCTGGGAGCTGAAGGATCTGGATGGCCGGACAGTTTCGTCCAGCCAGTATGCCGGCAAAGTGGTGATCCTCGATTTCTGGGCCACGTGGTGCCCACCCTGCCGGGCGGAAATTCCCGGGTTCGTCGAACTGCAGAAGGCCTACGGCGACCGGGGTCTGGTCGTTGTCGGGGTTTCGCTGGACCAGGGCGGCACCGGACCGGTTAGGGAATTCATGCGGCGGTTCGGCATGAACTACCCGGTCGTGATGGGCGACGAGGCCGTTGCCCGGGCCTTTGGCGGCATCGAGGCCGTGCCCTCGACGTTCATCGTCGATCGTCACGGACGACTCGTCGCCACGCATGTTGGCTACACCGAGAAGGAGGAGTTCGAGCGCGCCATCAAACCGCTGCTCTGAGCGCCAAGGTTGCGACCCCGCGACGTCCGTCTCAAAACGCTTGCATGGCCTACTGCAAAGACCTGCCCGGCGCGGCGCGCCTGCTGGAGGTTTTCCAGCATTATCCCCGGCTCTACGCGCCGCTGATCGAATTTCATCAGCAACTGCTGCGCGGAGACTCGCCCTTCACGGTAGCCGAGCGCGAACTGCTCGCCGCCTATGTGTCGGGCGTGAATTCATGTCGCTATTGCGCCGGCGTCCACCAGGCCACGGCCCGTCGGTTCGGCGTTGAGGAATCAACCCTCTCGCAACTGCTGGATAATCTTCCGGCCGCGCCGGTGCCGGAGAAACTGAAACCGGTATTCCGTTACGCGCGCAAATTGACCGAATCGCCCGCCCGGATGACCGAGGCGGACGCGGCCGAGGTTTTCGCCGCCGGCTGGGACGAACGCGCCTTGCACGATGCCGTCGTCATCTGCGCCCTGTTCAATTGCATGAACCGCATTGTCGATGGCCTGGGCATTTCCGCCTCGCCGGATTACTATCAAATCTCGTCGCAACGGCTGGCTTCCGAGGCTGGATACGGCGCGCTGGCCGACATCCTGCGCCACCCGCCGCCACCGGCTGCGGGCTAACGCGGTCAACTTCTCAACTTCTTCTTGAATTCGTCGGCGGAACAGCCACAGCCGCCGCCACATCCAGGCTTTTTTCCGCCGCCCCAAAAACGGCGAATCAACCCCACCGCAGCCAGCAGGACGATGGCCAGCGCGACATAGGTCTGGAGTTGTGATCCCATCAGTCATGGGACACCGGGCGCGCTGAGATATTCCACGGTTTCTTGCTACGCTTCGTCCGCGGCCATCTGGATCGACCAGGAACTGCGGACGCGGCGACCATCTACCTGCGGCCGACCTAGAACGATACCACGTCCACCCGCCGGCCCGATTACCGTTCGAGCGCCCACAGCGCTGGACAGCTTCGGGGGTCGGCGCGCCGTCGGCACGCCTCGTCCATTTTGACCAACGCCCGGCGCAACCGGCGCATTTCCTTCACCCGCCGGTCGAGATCGGCGAGCTTGGCACCGATCAGATGGCGGACCTCAGCGCACGACTCCCCCGGCAGGACGCGCATTTCGAGCAGGTCCTTGATCTCCCGGAGCGTGAACCCGAGGTCTTTGGCGGAGCGGATGAACCGCAGGCGTTGGACCGCCTCGTCGTCGAAATCGCGATAGCCCGAATCCGGCCAACGATGAGGCTCGGGCAGCAGGCCCTCACGCTCGTAGTAGCGGACGGTCTGCGCGTTTACTCCGGCGCGGCGGGCAAGTTCTCCTATAGTCATGAGCGGTTTCTTGACCTTATACCATACTACAGGGTGTAGCCTCCCGCCATGAAAAAGCCCGGTTGCTCCTGGACTCTCGCCGGCGGTGTCGTCGCCGGCATTGCCGCCTCCGTGTGCTGCATCGGGCCTCTGCTGTCGCTCAGCCTCGGGCTCGGCAGCTTCGCCGCGTCGGCGTGGTTCGCCACGTGGCGGCCAGTCCTGCTCGGCGCGACGCTCGTGTTTCTCGGGCTGGCTTGGTTTCTCACCTACCGCCGGCCGAAAGCGGGCTGCGAGGACGGCTCCTGCGCCCGGCCGCCTGGCAAAGCCGCGCGCATCGGGCTCTGGCTGGGCACGATGGTGGCACTCGCGGCGGCCATCTATCCGTCGCTGCCTGTCGCGAATCACAGGATCAACGTGGCGACGGTCGCCGCCAGTGACGCCAGGCTCACCGTGCTCATCCCGTCGATGGATTGCCCACCGTGCGCGGCGGGCATCGAGGCTTCCCTTCGCCACGCCCCGGGCGTGAAGCAGGCGGCAGTGGACTATGGTTCCAAGGAAGCGGTTCTGGTTTACGATCCGTCGATTACCAGCCGCGAGAAACTGCTCGCGCTCATCGACGCCAGCGGCTTCCCGGCCGACCGCTCCACCATCAACTAATCCCAACGATGTCTGATTGTTGCTCTCCCTCTCCCGCAACCGTTCCTGTGCCGCCTCGCGCTTCGACCCCCGCACCTTGCCCGCGATGCAGTCAGCCCGGCAAAACCGTCTCGCTGCTCACTCTGAAGCATCAGGTGAAGCCGGCCCACCTGACGGCTGTCGAGTCCGGCCCGTTTGCCTTCTGCCGCTCACCCGAATGCCCGGTGGTTTATTTCAACGCGGCCGGCAAGACCCTGACCTTGGACGACGTGCGACAGGTGCCGACGGTGAAGAACCACGCCAATCCCCGGTTGTGTTATTGCTTCGGCTTCGACACGGCGATGGTGCGGGAGGAAATCGCGGCTACCGGCGGTTGCACGATCCCGCAGCGCATCGCGGCCGAAATGAAGGCGGATCGCTGCGCCTGCGAAATTCGCAATCCGCAAGGCTCCTGTTGCATGGCCAACGTCACCTCCGCGGTCAAACGCGAGCTGGCGGCGGCCTCCAAATCCGGCGCGCACCTCCAGGAAATCGGCCGATCGCCATCCGGAAAACCGGCCGGCGCTTCAGCCGGCTGATAATCCGCCGGGAATAGATGCCGCGTGTCGCCGTCTCAATGGCATGAACGACCAACTTGCGCCCGCCGGTGCGGCGCGCTCTCACCGCCACCGGCCGCGCAAGGCCAAGCCCGCTCCAGCCGAAGGAGGTCCGCCTCCGGAAACCGAATTCTGTTATCACGCTCCCAACGCCCGGCAGGTCTTTCTCGCCGGCAGTTTCAACGATTGGAATCCCGAGAGCCTGCTCATGCAGCGCGATGCCGAGGGAAACTGGCGCTTACGTTTGCCTCTCGCTCCCGGGCACCACGAATACCGCTTCATCGCTGATGGCGTCTGGAGCGACGATCCCCACGCCTGCGCTTACAAACCGAACCCCTGGGGCTGGTGCAACTGTGTCGTCGAGGTTTCGCCCACGGCAAGCAGCGGGCAATAACCGTCCGCTACCGCAATCAACTCGACCGTCATTTTACGCCCTGACCGGCTACGCAGCCGAAACAAACCGCCTGACCGACTTTCATCATGAACGAAGCCTGTAAAATCAACCTTCCCCTCCTCACTGTCGCTTCAGCGTCCGCCCAGGGCGCGCCGCTGCTCGAAACCGCCCAGAAGAAACTCGGGTTCGTGCCCAACATGTATGGAGCGATGGTGAATTCGCCCGGCCTGCTGGAGACCTACCAGCTCGGCTATGAACGCTTCCGCACCGGCTCCGGCTTCACTCCGGCGGAACAGGAGGTGGTGTTCCTGGCCATCAGTTTTGAGAACGGCTGCGACTATTGCATGGCGGCGCACAGTTTTCTCGCCGACAAGATGTCCAAGGTGCCAATCGACGCGACCGAGGCCCTGCGCGCCGGCCGTTTGCCTTCCGAACCGAAACTGGCGGCGCTCGCGGATTTTACCCGGCACATGGTGCGCACTCGCGGGCGGCCGACCACCGAAGCGGCACGCGCCTTTCTCGCGGCCGGTTTCAGCGAGCACCAAGTCCTCGCTATCATCCTGGCTATCGGGGTAAAAACTTTCAGCAACTACGCCAATCACGTCTTCGTAACGCCGGTGGACGAGGTGTTCAATGGACGGGCCTGGACGCCGCTCCCGGCCTGAGCGTGGCGTTGTCTTCCCCTCCGTGCGCGCCGACCGGATCATCCTCGTTTACAACGAAGACAGCGGTCTCTTCAACGCGGTCAGCGGCTGGGCGCACAAGGCATTTCAGCCGGGTTCGTTTCAATGCGCACTCTGTCGCGCTACTTTTGGCCTCACCGGCATGTTGGTGCCGTGGCGCACCTTCTTGGAGAGGCTCCCTTGCCAGCGGCGTTTTCTTCACCGCGACCAATTCCGCGCCAGTTATCCGGCTCTCGCAGAGACCGCGCTGCCGGCGATCCTGATCGAAGAGGCCGGGCATTGCGAAACGCTGATCGGGGCCGATGAAATCCGCTCGGTCGGCGGCGTTGCCGGCTTGATCAGCCTGATGCAGGCCCGGCTCGAAAACCATCTCGGACGCGACCACGCTTCGTGACGACTTCGGGTGGGTCGAAGCGTCTCCGGTCCGCAAGCGGATTCGCGACCAGGTGGAGGGAATAACTTGCGGGCAAGTCCGTCCCACCTTTGTGCCCGTGAACCCCTGTGGCGGGAAATCGTTCCACCCGAAGCCATGCCCCTGAAATTCCAGATCGTGCGAAGAGGGGCGGTTCGTCGCTTCGCGGTTACGCTGCTGCTGGTGTCGCTGGCCGTCCTTGCCGTCGGACTGACCGGCAGCTTCATTGTGCTGCAGCGGGTTGAACGGCAGTTGCTGGCGAATCAAGTGCAGGCCGCCGGGCGCGAGGCCGCGATTATTGCGCGGTTCGTGGACCGCGACCTCTCCGAGGGGGCCACCCCGAATCAGACCATCGGTCGCGTCCAAAACGTCCTCCGCGGCTCCGGCTCGCAGGCGGATTTCCTCTGCCTGCTCGACAAGGACGGCCGGGTGCTCAGTCATCCCGACCCCGCCATGATCGGCATGCGCTGGGGCGAGATGGACATGACGCCCCTCGGTTCGGATCAATCGCGGCCCATCTCGAGCGTGCTGCTCAGCGGCCGTCCGGCGGCGGGCACGCAACACGAGGCCGACGAGCCGCCGCAGCTGGTCTATTATCAGCCGGTGGAGCGGGAACCCTGGACCATCGCCGTCCACAAGAATACCGCGGCCATCGCCCGGGAGTTCGCCGCCCTGCGCTGGAAGCTCTTCGGCACCGCGATCCCCACATTGCTGCTGATCTCCGTGATCGGCGTAGGACTCGCCCGCTCCCTGGGTGCGCGCTTTGAGGCCGAGCTGGCCGAAAAGAACGCCATGCTGGAGATCCGGGTGCGAGAGCGCACCGCGGAACTGCGCCGTGCGCTGGAGGAATTGCAGACCGCCCATGAGCGGCTCTTGCAGGGGGAAAAGATGCACCTGCTGGGCGAACTGATGGCCGGCATCGCCCATGAGATCAACAACCCGCTCGCCGCGATCAGCGGCTACTCGGAACTTCTGGCGCAGGGCCACGCCAACGATACGAAAAAGGCCGGTGCCATCATCTCCCAGCAAACCAGGCGCGTAGCCTCGATCGTGCGCAACCTCCTCGACTTTGCCCGCAATCATCCTGTGCAGCGTGTGCCGGGATCGCTGGCCGAAGTGTTGCGAAAAGCGGAGGAACTCATCGCCGCCGAACTGCGGCAAGCCGGGGTTGTTTTCGAGGCATCCATTTCGACGGAACTCCCGCAAGTCATGATGGACGCCCAACAGATCGAGCAGGTGTTCATCAATCTCGTGCGCAATGCGGCCCAGGCGCTCGCGTCCCAGCCGGGAGCGCGGCGCATTTCGGTGCGCGCCTTCACCGACGGAATCTGGGTGGCCGTATCGGTGCGGGACAACGGACCCGGCGTCCCCGCTGAACTGCGCGAGCGAATCTTCGATTCCTTTGTCACCACCAAGTCCGACGGCACCGGCCTCGGACTCTCCCTGTGCAAGCGCTTTGTCGAAGCCCACGGCGGCTCATTGGAGATCCTGGCCTCCGCGACCGGCGAAGGAGCGTGCTTTCAGTTTCGACTGCCGGCCATCGACAGCGCGGGGGTTGCGGTGGTTCAGGCCTGAACCCCGACAATATCGAAACGGCACACGCCACCTTCAACGCGTCGCGTCAATCGCGGCCAGCGCCGCGGTCGCGCCGACGCGATCGCCATGCGATTCGCTGACGTGGGCGAACTGGACCCGCCTCTCCTGGTTGATCAGGAAGGTCGACGGGGAAGCCGTTTCCCTGGGTGCCGACCAACGCAGGCCGTAAGCGTTCGTGAAGGCGAAATCAGGATCGATCACGAAGAAGAATTTCCGCGGCCACTGCTTGTCCTCCAGAAACTCGCGCGCATGGGTTTTCAATTGTTCGGCCGGACCGGGATAAACCATGAGAATCTGCACATCCCGTTTCACGAATTCCGCTGCGTGGCTTACGAAATCATGCACCTGCCGCGCGCAAATCGGGCACTGGTAACCCGGCCAACCGCGCAGCACGATCAGCAAAACCGGGTGCTCCGCGGCGAGCTGGGCCAACTCGATGGACTGATCGTCGAGCGTGCGCAGCGTGAAGTTCGGCGCGAGTTCGCCGACTTTGGGCGTCTCGGCGCGGGCCGCGACCGCGAGCCAGGCGCCGATAAAGAGCAAGAAGACGCCGGCGGAAGAGCGGCCGGGACGGCGAAGGCGATTGAGCAGCGATTTCATGGGGAGCCGGGATTCGCGGTGGAGGTTGGTAAGGGAGCGCGGCCTGCCCGGCCGCGCTTCGCCAGCCAGACCAGCAGGCAGAACAATGCGATCAGGCCGCCCGCGACAACGTTCTCCGCCGCCTTGGCTGGAAAAATGAGCACGAAGGCGCGTCCTCGGGCAAAGGCGGAGAAACTCGCGACGCAAAAGGGAATGAGAAAGAAGCGCAGCACCGGCCAGAACCCGAGGTCACGGACGCGCCCCTGGGGCGGAGCGGCATTGAGAGTCAGAATCACACCCACAACCACCGCGATTCCAATGGAGTGCTGCCAGACGGACGGCTCGAATTCGCCGTAGCGGACCGCCATGGCCAGATACCAGAGAAATGCGCTCCACAGAACGGTCCTGCGGGCGTCCAGCGACGCCAGATAACCCACAACGGGCAATGAGGCGCGATCACTTTGGGAGCGTCGCATCGCAGTGGCGGCATCCATGATTTCAAACGGGGACGACGGAAGTCACGGCTGGGGCAAGCCGCGCCGAGTTCTTTGCCTGATGCCGCTGCCAACCGGCCAGATCGTCGATGTCCTCCTTCTCTTCGAGCAGCCGATGAGTGAGCTCGTTTCCCCGGATACGGACCAGGGTTTCCGCCAGCACTGTTTCTGTGCTCCACGCAATGTCCTTGAACAAGGCTGGTTGGGGCCGGCGCAACCCGATTAGGTAGTATCCCCCGTCGGTCGCCGGACCTAGCACCACATCGGCGCGACGAAGTTCCGCGTCCGCCCGACGCAAGCAATCTTGATCGAGTTCGGGGCAATCCGACCCGATGGCGATGATCCGCTTGAAACCGCGAAGGAATCCCTGGACAAAGGCCCGGCTCATTCGCTCCCCGAGATCGCGGCCGTTCTGCGCTCGAAAGAGATGCCGACGGCCGAGCCATTGGCGCATTTCCATGCGAGCACCGCGCGGTGCATAGTGGATTTCGGTGCGGAACTCTGCGGGGATCCGGTCCAGCTGTTGCTCGGCAAGCGCCCGATACATGGCCGTCGCTCGCGGATGCCCAATGTCCCGCCCCAGCCGCGTCTTCACCGTGCCCGGACGGGGTGCCTTGAGAAAGACCATTACCAGCGTCGTCATGGATACCACTTCCTCGGCACTCAAAACAGACGTTTGAAGAGGCTGGGGCTGTAGTCCGTTCCCCGACCGCTCTGGTCATTGAGGCCCCAGCGGTAGTCGAGGTAGTCGACCTTGTAGTTTCGACCCACCAGGAACACGCGGTCCCGGGTCGGGGCGAGTCTTTCCAGCACGGCCGCCAGTTCGCCGTCGCCCGTAAAATCGGATTTGAACCATTTGAAGATGGGCGAAACGCGCGCGACCCCGGCCGCCTCATCGAACTGGTTGAGATCGTTGCGGGCGAGCCAAGCGCGATAGGCGCGCTCCGTCAGCGCCTCCAGATTGGCGGCGGTGTAGGCCTCCGCCTGCAAGGGCGGGCAGCTTCGGGCCGCGCAAACGATCGTCGCATGAACCTTCCAGCTATAAAGAGGGCGCAGGTTCTTGTTCTCGATTTCATCGAGCGAGACGACGCGACCGCCAATCGTCCAACGCGCCTTGGTCCACGAATCGTCCAGCTCACGAATGCTCTCCGTCGGATAGTTCTGGAGAATCCAGCGGATCGTGAACGCGTTGTAGGCGTTGATCAGCGCCGCAATCTGCTCGGCGCCGGCCGCCGGCGCGCCGCCGGCTCTGGCGTAGGCCGCGATGAAGTCATCGAGCTTTCTCAGGTCGGCGGCGTCCGCTTTCCATGCCTGGTAGGCGACGAGTCCCCGGTCGTTCACGTATTTCTTCAGCAGGGCGTCCCACGGCGCCGGATCAATCCCGGCCGGAACGTCGACCGTGGCGGCGGAAGCCATCACCTCGACGGCGAGAAAACAAATGGCGGTCAGAACCTTTCGCAGAATTGTCATGAGTTTGGATGCGTCCGGTTTCAGGCCGACACAGGTTCGGCGACCTTCTCGATGGCGCCGCCGCAACTGGAGCCGGCGCCGGCGGTGCAACCGAAGCAATGCGCGGCCGTGGCAATGGGTGCGCCTTCAAGGGCCGAAGGATCGAGATCCCAGAGATAACGCCCCTGGGTTCCGGCCATCGGCATCTTCATCATCTGATTGAAGTCGCAGTCAAATACCTCGCCCTGCCAGCTTACGTTAATTGTCTCACGGCACATTAGGCCATCGACGGTCGCCGGGTTGAAGGACCGAGTCAGCAACGCGAGATACTCCTCGTATTTGCCGTTGTGTCGCAGCCAGGAGGCGAAGCGGGCGACGGGCAGGTTGGTGATGGTATAGAGTCGATTAAAGACGATGCCAAAATGCGAATGCAGCTCCCGCTTGTAGTCCGCTTCGAGTTCCTCCTGCAGCCCCGGGAGCTTGGCCCCGTTGGGATTGAAGACGAGGTGCAGCGGCAGGTCGGGATTGATGCCGTAGCCGATGGCGTTGAGCTGCCGCAAGGCTTCGATGCTGGCGTCGAAAACGCCTTCGCCCCGCTGCGCATTCACGTTTTCCGGCGAGTAGCACGGCATCGACGCGACGATCTCGACCCGGTGCTTCGCCAGAAACTCCACCAGATCCCCGTAGCCGGGCTGGAGCAGGATGGTGAGATTGCAGCGATCGATGATCTTTTCGACCGCGGGCAACGCGCGCAGCTGCTGCACGAGATAGCGAAAGTCCGGAATCATTTCCGGCGCCCCGCCGGTCAGATCGATGACCGGCAAACGCGCCTTTTCCTCCCAAGAGAGGATGCGGTCCACCGTTTCCCGTGCCATGACTTCCTTACGGCCGGGACCGGCGTTCACATGGCAGTGCATGCATGTCAGGTTGCAGAGCTTCCCCACGTTGATTTGCAGCACGCGAGGATGCACGCGGCGCAATGCGAGATTGTGGCGGTGCAGGGTGGCAATGAAATCGTTCATACCCGGCCTCCGATCAGGAAATAGGTGGCAGCCGCAATCGCCCCGGCGCCGGGCAGGGTGACTATCCAGGCCAGAATCATCTCGGCGACGGTGCGCCAGCGAACCTGACGGGCATCCCGCCTCAGTCCGAGACCGATGATGGCACCGCTGCTCACATGGGTGGTCGAGACCGGCAGGGCCATCCGGGAAGCAAATATCACCAGGATGGACGTCACCAAGTTGGCGACAAATCCCTCCATCGGACTCATCGGCGTCACCTTCTCTGCCAGCGTCTCGGTTACTCTGAGGCCGCGCAGCACGCTGCCAGCGGCCATCACCAACGCCACCAGTAGGAACGACCATGTGAGCGGCAGGCTCAGGCTCGCGCCCGCGAGCACACCCAAGCCAAGCACCTTGGGCGCATCATTCAGTCCCCGGGCGAACGCCGTGGCTCCGGCGCTGAACCAGTGCAGCCCATCGACCACGGTAACACCGGCTACCGTCACGGGCGACCGCTCGCAGGCTGCGGTTTTGTCCACGACGATACTCTCCGTCGTGCTCATCGCAACCGCCGTGCCCTCGCCGCATACGACCGGGGCGGGCTGCTGGACGCAAACGCAGTAACCGTCCCAGCGCCGGAGTCCCCACCGGGCCACCGGGAATATGGCAAACACCAGCAGCAGCGACATGAACGGGCTCGCCGCCAGGGGAAGCGCGAACTTTTCGAGCAGGAAATGCCAGTGAATACCTCCGGCACCAGCGGCGACCAGCCCCGCTCCGATCAAACCGCCGGTAATGGCATGGGTCGTCGAAACGGGCATCCCGGTTCGGGTGGCCAGCCATATCCATGCGAGCGCGCCAACGGCAACCGCCAGAATCAAACCGAATCCTTCCGGGGTCGTCGCCAAAAGGCCTTTGCCGCTGAACGCCGCGACGAGGCCTTGTGCCGCGACGGCCGCGGTGGCGGCGCCGGCGAATGTCCAGATGCTACCCCACAGCACCGCCGTGCGATACTGGGTCACCCCGCTCCCGACGAGGGTGGCGATGGCCTTGGAGACGTCGTTGGCGCCGTTGAAGTATCCGACGGCCAGCGTCGCGACGATGACGAGGATCGCGATCATCAGCAGCAGGCGCCACCGTTGCCGCCATCGCAGCACACGGACGCATCAGTGGTTATCTTGTAGTCCTGCCCCTTGGTTTCGCGGGGATGCCGTGGCGCCGCGCGCCGACAATCGAACGCCTGCGCGTTCTCCGGAGGAATCGCCGTGTGGGGCTCGACGAAATCGAAATGCCCGCGATACGGTTCCTTTCGATAGAGCTGAAAGGTTTTGTCGCATACCGCGTGACGCACCCCGCGCTTCAAACGGTGGCCATCATCGTCGAGGACTTCTTTGAACGGCCCTTTGTAGATCACCGCCTGATTGCGTTCGAAGCACGGCCCCTCCTTGCCCTTGTAGGCGCGGATCGTGACAGACCGGAATTCGATGCCTTCCACCGTGCGCCACGGCTGTTCGTCGCGCTTGACGACCTCGATGCCGTAGAAGCCGGCGCGCTCGAACGCCTCGATGAATCCTATTTCCGTCAGCGCCCCCGAAATGCAGCCGCTCCATAGTTCGGGATCGCGCTGCAGCCGCTCGGGCACCACCTCGTCGCTTACGATGTCGGAGATGACCGCCCGGCCGCCGAGCCGGAGCACGCGGTGGATTTCCTGAAACAAGCGCGGCTTGGTCGCGGAGTCCACCAGGTTGAGCACGCAGTTGGAGACGACCACGTCCACGCTCTGGTCGGCCACGAGGGGATGATTTCGCCGGAGATCATCCGCTAGGCGCTCCGCCTCCAACCAGCCTTCGGCGCCGGCGAGCGGGCATTCACGGAGGTGCCGGTCAAACAGGGCTAGGTCGAGGCCCATGTCCTGGATGCGACCCTTGCGAAACTCGACGTTGGCGTAGCCGATGCGCTCAGCCACGATTGGTGCGTTGCGCCGCGCGACCTCAAGCATGTCGTCGGTCATGTCCACGCCGATCACGCGGCCCTTGGAACCGACGACTTGGGCGGCGATAAAGCAGATTTTGCCCGTGCCTGATCCGAGATCGAGCACGGTGTCTCCTTCCCGCACCCAGCGGGAAGGGTCGCCGCAACCGTAGTCACGCTCGATTACTTCGGCGGGGATGACCTTCAGGTATTTGGGGTCATAGTTGACGGGACAGCACAGGGCGGCTTCCGCCTGACGGGCGGCGCCACTGTAACGTTCGCGAACAGCGGTTTCAGCGATCATGATCGGAATGAGATTTTGAATTACGAGCGGACGAGCGATTCGACGGAGATGCCGCTATTTGTCGGGGAACCCAGCACGTAGGCGTGGCCGTCGTCCTGCCAGAGCGCCAAGGACCAATTGCCCTCGCGGGCCAGCCGCGGTTCGGCGCGCGGCGGCAAGCCGGGGAAGTCGGCGGCGTTTTCGAAGATGTAGAGGTGCGCCATCTGCATGCCGTCGTTGACAAAGCAAATGAGCGAGACTTTGCCGCGGGTTGTCTTCCAGGTTTCGCAGCCCAGTATCTTCATGCCCGCCAGCTTCGCCGGCAGGTCATCCGGCGCCGGACCGCGCCGTTCAAGGAGCCATTGCCGAATGCGGCCTAGATCACCGGACATGAATCCGATGGAGGCATGATGCTCAGAGAGGTTCGTCGCGAGCTGGGCGAGCGTGGCGTTTTCCGGCAGCGGCAGTCCAGCGGGACGGTTTCGCAACAATACCCACGAGGTCGCGAATACCAGGGCCAGGCTGGCGACGAGCGCGAGCGGCCACCACCGGCGGCGCGACCCGGCTGACGCCCCCATTGTCGCCTTGATCATAGTCTTGGCCTCCGCAGGCCCTGCGACCGAATTCAGGGCCGCGGCGAAGTCGGAATCGAATTGCTGCTGCTCCCGGAACCATGTGGCCATCGACGGGTCGCGCTCGACCTGCTTCAAAGCTTCGGCGAAATCGGGATCATTGGCATCCTGGCCGTGGGGCCGATAGACGCTCAGGACAATTTTGGCGTGTTTGTTATCCATGGTGCGCTCCTTTCGTGGGAGGAGTCATTGGAACGATTTTGCCGGGTTTGCCGGCAGTGCCATCACGCAGTTTGCGGCGCAGCTGTTCCTTGCCACGCGAGATGCGGGACATCACGGTCCCGACGGGAACGTCGAGAATCTCAGCGATCTCCCTGTAGGAATGGTTTTCGAGGTAAAAGAGGATCAACGGAGCGCGGAACACCTCATCGATCTCCTGCAATGCGGCCATCGCCTGGTGCCCATCGACGGACCGCGACGAGCTGGTTTCCTCCGCCGGGACGGACTCAAAGAAGTCCTCTGAGTCTGGCGGCCCCTCGCGGCGTTGCCGGCGCTGTGTATTGAGAAACTCCCGGTAGAGGACGGTAAAAAGCCAGGACTTCGCCTTAGAGGCGTCCCGCAAGCCGCTGCCCTTTTCCGCCCACCGGGCGAACGTCTGCTGTGTGAGGTCGAGCGCACTGTCTCCGTTCCGGGAAAGGCTCAGCGCGAAGCGGTAGAGCGGGTCATACCACTGATCGACCAGACTTTGGAAATGGACGGCTTCCATCGTCGTTTGGACGGGGAGCCTCGCACTTTATTCCGCCCGTTCCGAGATTTATCCCGGGAATGGCTCCGTCAGCTATCCTTGTCGTCAACAGCGACCAGAACAGTCAGGGCGGCAAGAACAAGAACGGTGGTAATCATGATGGCATCCGGCTGGTTGGACTCCGCCACCCATGGCTTATTCCCTCCTATTTTGTCTCGTCCCGCCGGCTCGGCGCGTCTCGTCGCCGTATTACAAGACGCGATGGCCTTCATTTCAGTTTAGCCGACCGGATGATGCACGGGAGCGTCTACCGCTAAGTCAGCGACAATCAGAGCAAGCCTTTCCTCGCAGCGCTTCCATTCCTTCGTGGACGATAATCAGCACAATCACGAGCGCAGCGGCGGGATCGGCCCACCACCAACCCCCAAACGCATTCAAGGCAAGCCCGGAGAGCATAATCGCAGAAAGGTAGGCGCACAGATTCGTCTGCGTCGAATCTGCCGCCAGCGCCCGGCTTCCCAATCGGGCCGCGACGTTGCGTTTGGCGCGGGCCAGCAGTGGCGTGACGACAAGCGACGCCGTTCCGAGAACCATGCCAACGTTGCTGGCTTCAGGCGGCTCCCGCGGCCACAATGCCTTGCCCGCGTCGAACGCGATATAGGCCGCGAGCAAAAGAAAGGAGATGCCGGCCCACTTGAGCGCCCAACGCTCGCGTTCCTCGTCGGCTTCATGCCTGTGCAACCGCCAGAGCAGCATTCAATCACGGCATCATCCCGAACCCATCCAAAAGCCGGTTCAACCGGCACCCATCATTATGAACAACGGAACCTCTGATACACCATCGATTGATCGCACCGCCACCTCCGCCCGCAACACCCGTCCGTCAGGCAGCGCCGACGACCTCGAAACCTTGAAGCGCGACCTCATGAAGGCCGAAGTCCGCCGCGCCAAAGCCCGCGCCACCGTCGCCACCGCCGAGATCGACATCAGGGTCCTCGGCGCCCGGTTGAAAGCTGTTACGAAACAGGTGCGGCACCGACGCGGCAAACCGCAGGGTCGACTGCCCGGTCGCAACAAACGCTAATGCCACCGCCGTGTTTTGATGCGGCAACTATGCTCATCGCGTCGTTGACTCATTGCCCGGCTTAGGTGCCGCGGAAGGTGCAGTTTGTTCGGCCCACTCGCAACTACAGATGTCAGCGGCAAATCGGCGCCCCTTGAAGCGCGGCGACAGGCAGTAGTAACCGCAGCCGGTTGAGAGCAATGTGACAAGCGCCATTAGGGGCTTGCCCGCTCCGAGGGCCTTTGCTCCGAACAGGCTCAAGTAAACGGCCAGCAGCGGCGAGCCGCAGCAGCCAATAAAAAAACAGCCGCCCGCCATCAGCACCGCCACCAGCGAAACGCTTCCGACCGCGCCCGCCGCCATTGCCGCGCGCCGCTGGCGCAGAAACCGCGTGACAGCCCACGTTCCGAACGCCGCGGCCAGCGCATACGAAAAGCCGGCGAAATAATCCTGTGCCCGCAGGTAAGGGTGAAACCCCCAGAACCCATTGTCCACGATGCCGGCGTTCGCCCAACCCGCTGCCGGCAGGCGGCTCACATGACGGACATAGAGGGCGTGAAACACAAACACCGCGACGAAGACCGCGAGCGGAAACCAGCGCGCCCGGTGCAAAGCTGATCTTTTATTGGAGACGGCAACGCTCATTGCTGGCTGACTTTTTCCGCGATGAAGGCGTAGCCCTTTTGCTCCTTCACCAATTTCCCGTCCACCTGCACCTTCTCCCTCACCTTGGGAGCCGCTCCTGTCCACTGCACGGCGATTTTGATCGGCTCGTCTGTCGCCAAGCACGCAAATCCTTCCTCCTGATATTCCTTCAGATCCATGAGGACAAAGCCTTTCCCCGGCGTGACGATGCCGACCACGCCGGTCAGCGCCAGGCGTCCCACGTGCGCGGCCGGGTGCGCGGCTACGTCGCGGACCGGTGGCGATGGCACCTTGGACGATTGAGAGTCTGCGGCGCTTGCCTGCACCCATGGTGCGACGAGGAGCGCCAATGCGGCGATTATCAGGTTTTTCATGGCTCGTTTTCTTTGCAGGGTCCGCTACAGCCGCAACTCGACCGTTTGGCTGAAGGTTGCTTTTCCACCTCTGGAGCGGCGTCCTGCACGAACGGCCCGCCACTCAGCAAGGCCTGTTCGGCCCGAGCCAGCTCCCGGCCCAGGTAGGCCGCATGATCGAGCCGGGAAATCAGGTTCTTCTCAATGACCGGAATAAACAGCTCTGCGGGTGAACGTCCTTCGACAACAGCATCCAGCACGCCGTCGTTGCGGTAATGCTCCAACTGCAGCAGCCCACGGTCACGGTCCGGATAGACTACGAAATAGCCGGCGGGATCGGAGACCATCCGCCCAGGCAGGTAGCCGGTGACGACATTGACGGGTCGCGTGCTCCCAAACGGTTCAGCCGGCCCGGGACTCTTTTCTTCGCAGGTCTTCACCGCCTCCATGACTCGCGGCACGTCGGTTTCTCCGATCAGATCGACGACTTCCACCGAACGCCGGAAATGCTCCACTGCCTCGCGGCTCAGGTTGCGCAGCAAGGGCCGCTTGCCGGGAGCGCCGACGATGCGCATCCGGTCGTCCACCCCCGACCGCGCCAGCGCGAGCAGCGACTGTCCCGGCAGGTGGCCGATGGCTTGCCGCGAATCCGTGCCACACAGCACGAGGAAGCGAATGTTGGGATTGGCCAGTGTATTCTGCAGGAGTCGCTCAATCCCGAGGTTTTCCGTTTGTAGCGTTCCCACAATCGCAACTGCTCCCCTCCCGCTGGCGGCGACGCTGTTCATCAGTGTTTCATCGGTCAGGGTGCAAACGGCCACCGGTGCATGGTAACGCAACGTTTGGTAGGAGCCGGGAAGCGGCGGCCATCCTGCACGCATTTCCACCGGCTCTGCCGGGCAGGCATCACCCTCGACGCCAAGCGCGTTGATCGCCAGGGCCGGCCAGCAGATTTCACAACCGAGACAGTCATAACGCATCGGTTGCAGGCGCGAACGGGCCAAGGCGAGCACGTCGCCCAACTCTGCGGACCCGCCGTTCGGGAACGCTTCCCCGATCGCGCGCAACGAACTGTGCAAACAACCACATTGCCAGCACTTCTTGGCTGACGCCGCGTCGTGCATCTGCCGGGTCGCCGCCGCAAAGTCCGGCGTGGTCAGCGTGGTCGCGTCTTCGCTCATGTTTGGCGCGCGACCGCATCCTCGGCCAGGCACCACCCACGGTCGAGCAGCTCCGTGACACACGGGTCAACGATGCGATAGATGACTTGGTTGCTTTCGCGCCGGGCGGCGACGATCTGCTCCGTCGCCAGACGTTGAAGCTGATTCGAGATGGCCTGGGGCTTCATGCGCAGCGCCCCGGCGAGGTCGTTCACGCACAGTTCGCCCTCGCGCACCAAGGCGTGGAGCAACCGGAGCCGCGTGTCATTCGCCAGCACCTTGAAGACCCCGACCAGCCGACGGGCCTCCGGTTTCGAGAGCAGCGCTCGTCTGTCGAGCGCGGGTTTAGGCGGGCAGGCTAACGGGTTCGCGTGCGGCACCGAACGCCGCTTGGGCGACAAGGCGATCATAGTATTACACGGTATGGTGTAATAGCTCGGCGTCAAGGGACATCCCGGCGAGGGCGGCAAGC
The DNA here is from genome assembly GCA_964471615.1 of uncultured Opitutaceae bacterium. Classification (GTDB taxonomy): domain Bacteria; phylum Verrucomicrobiota; class Verrucomicrobiia; order Opitutales; family Opitutaceae; genus Opi-474. The sequence continues at coordinate 36,854 of CAYYGV010000007.1, read as the reverse complement.
CCACCTTGGTTAGGTGTAAAATCGGGTCAGCACGTTGGATCAGACCATCCGATGGGGAGATTCACCAAGAAACGCGCACGATCGATGCGGACGACGCAACCGAATGGTAGTGCTCCAGGGACACAGCATGGCGCGACATGGTAGGCAGCCGCTCTTCTCAGAGTGCATTTTCTGGAGTAATGCTCGGGCGACCTCGCCCGTCTTGATCTACGTTACCGAGAAACGCCCGGGCGAGCCGGGCACCGAACAAACGATCAATCAAAGAGAAGCTATGAAAACGACCATTCTAACAGGAATCATCATCATCGGAAGCGCTGCGGCTGTATTTGCCGCCAGTCCGAGCGCCACCGATCCGGCAACAAACGACCCGGGTGTTTGGCGCCAGGGCGTGGCGTATGGGCAGGCCCAGGATATGGCAGCCCCATGGAATACGCTGCCCAACGGCAAGACTGCGTGCCCGTGGGCTGTGCGGCATGAAGTTTACGGACGCGGTCTTCCCGACAGCCAGCCCCTGCCGAACGTCGACAGAGCAGCCTACAACGCCACGCACTCAAACCGCTGCCATCATTGGTATAGCTGGATGGTTCCCGGGCATAGTGCCCGGTGTGGTCGGCATACCGACAGCATGAAAGGAACTCCCACCGGGTGTTGTTGGTGACGCAAGGTGAGCAGGGCGATAACCCTGCCGCGACCGGAGCCGCCCGGACATCGATTTGCGCCGGGCGAACTCCGGTCCATGGTGCAACGAACGCATCTTGCCATGCACTCGCGATCATCTGCACTATATCAACGAGTTCCCAAGGAATGGAGATACCATCAGATAATGAGGTTGCGTGCCGGCCTGAGCTTCTAGCACAGGCTAGGGACCGCGACCCCGAAGCCTTGGCCGAACTGTGCACACGTTATTATCCGAAAATCCTCAAATTCATGCGGTATCGGATGGGACCGGATGAAGCGGACGATCTCACGAGCGAGGTGTTCGCCAAAGTGATGCGCGCGATTCACCAACAGACGGGAAGATTCGAGCCATGGCTCTATCGCCTCGCCCGCAACGTCATCGTGGACCGCGTGCGTTACCGGCAGGCGCGCCCGGAAATGGAACTCACCGACACGGTGCAGGCATCGCTTGCGAGCCAAACGGTCTCGCCGGACGCGGCTGCGACTCGCGTCGATATCGAGAATGCGCTGACCCACATGAGTGAGGAACACCGCGAACTGTTGACGCTAAAATTCGTGCAGGGTTTGAGTAATGAGGAAATTGGGGAGATCACCGGACAGAATCTCAATGCCATCCGCGTTATGCAATTTCGTGCGCTCAAGGCCATGCGGGTGGTGCTGGAGCGGAAAGGAGCGACATCATGAAGCCGACAATCGAAGAGGCGCTCGACCAGTGCATCGAACAAATCCGCAACGGAGCGAGCATTGAGACGGCGCTGGCGGCCTATCCGGAGTTCGCCGACGAACTCAGACCTCTGCTCGCCACGGGCTGCGAGCTCGCGGCCCTGCCCGCCCCACCGCTAACCTTGCATGGGCTCATGCGTGAGCTTTCCCGCGCTGCGAGGCCGGAAGCACCGCCCGCCGCGCGGAAGCGCGTAACGCATCTGTTGCGTTTTCCGACCCCGATTTGGCTGCGCGTCGCCGCCAGCGTCGCAATCGTCTTCTTCGTCGGCTGGGGCGTGACAACCCTTTCAGCACAGGCCACGCCGGGCGATTGGATGTATCCAGTGAAGCGAGCGATCGAGCGCGTCCGGCTGATCCTCGCCGTCAACGCCGACGACGAGGCCGAACTGCGCATCACGTTTTCCGACCGGCGTCTGGCGGAAGCGGTGAAACGGTTCGAGCGGGGGCAAGGCCTGGACGACAATTTGCTGCGCGCCGCGCTAGCGGAAACCAAAAGCGCCTTGGAGGAATCACTGAACGTGAGCCCGCAGGAACGCGCCCGCCTGATCAGCCAGGCAGGTTATCTCACGGCACACCAGAAAAACGTCATCGACGCCCTTGCTTCAACGACGCGACCCGCGGACCGCCCCGTCGCAACCGCCTTTAGCGAAATGTGCGACGAGCGTATGAATTGGATGGAAGGCATGATGCAAGACATGCGCATGAAGCCGCCGTCGTGGTCCGGCAGACGGCAAGGATGGGAGCAATCGGCCACACCAGATGCGTCCGAACAAACGAACCCGCAGAAAGCGACCACGCCTTCCAAGCGGCAGATGCGCCGGTGGATGGATGACTGCCCGGATTGGCGCGATTGACGTTCGGACGATGCAGGTCAGCTCGCTACCTGCGCCGAAAAACCACGAATCTATTGGTTCTAATCGACAACCGAGAATGCATCATGCTGGTCGCCTGATTCGCTCCATCTGCACCAAATCCAACTGGACTGATGCTCAATAGGGGAAGACGACGGCCCATTAGGCGGAGGCTTCGTTTCGACCGCTACCCAGCGGCTGCGTCCATCATCGCCGTGATCTCGCGTTCAACCTCCTGAGCCACCGCCTCCAGGCCGGGAGCGCCGAAAAGCCCGAGGGTCTCGGTTGGCAGGAGAGTCGCCAACATGGTCTTGCCTCCCTCCTCATAAAGCGAAATCCGGCACGGCAGCGCGGTGGAGATGCGCATATCGCTTTCGAGGACCTGCTTTGCCTTCTGGGGATTGCAGACTTCGTAGATGCGACAGGGACGAGTGAAATCAACGCCCTTCTCGCGCATTTTCGCCTGGAGGTCCAGGATGCCGATCACGCCGAACTTCCGAGCCTTGACCGCTTCCTCCAACCGTTTGCCAACCGCATCCAAGCTTCCTTTTGCCTCACGCAGCACGACGATGTTCATGGAGTTCCTTTCGTTAATGTTCCGACACGAGCGACGAACAACACCCTATCGCCGATAGATGACATATTCCAGAACTGTTATGGCGGGGCGGCTCCCGAGTTCGCCATGCCGCTCGATGAGGGAGTGCATGACTATTTATCACCGAACACCGGCGACGCACGGTGCTCCGACGCGGGTGCCTGTAACAGCCGCAGCGCGTTGGCCACGACCAGCAGTGTCGCGCCGGTGTCGGCGAGGATCGCGAGCCACAGGCTGGCATAACCGATCAGCGCGAGGACGAGGAATAGCGCCTTCAGCCCGAGGGCGAACGCGATGTTGAAACGGACAATGCCAAGCGTGCGCCGCCCGAGGCGAATGGTCTCAGCGATTCTACCGAGGTCGTCCTCCATCAGCGCGATGTCGGCGGTCTCAATGGCGGCATCCGTGCCCGCCGCGCCCATGGCGATGCCGACCGTCGCCGTGGCCATGGCCGGCGCATCGTTCACACCGTCGCCCACCATGCCGACGAAGCCGTGCCGCTCCCGGAGCGTCTTCACCGCCGATACCTTGTCCTCGGGCAGCAGATCGCCGCGCGCCTCGTCAATGCCCACCTCCTTTGCAATGGAATCCACCGTGCGCTGATTGTCACCACTCAGCATTACGACCGACGCAATCCCCGCATCGTGCAGCGCCCGGACAGCCGCCGCCGCTTCCGTGCGCACGGTGTCACCGACGCCGATAATGCCCAGAACTTCGCCAGCGCAGTTATCATGCGGCCGATGGCCGACCACGACCACCGACTGCCCCCGGTTCTCGATGACGGCGAGTCGGCGTTCGATCTCCTCCGAGCACACGCCCAGTTCGTGGGTGAAGCGGTGGTTTCCGACAAAAAAGGCATGCCCGTCGATCATGCCTTGTGCACCACGACCGCTGCGGTTCTGAAAGTCGAGTGCCCGGGAAAAATCGACTCCGCGTTTGCGCGCATGCTCGACGACAGCCATCGCGAGTGGATGGGAAGAATGCTCGTCGATGGCCGCAGCCACCCGCAGGATCTGATCCTCACCGTTTGCCCGGATCGATTCCACGCTCTGAACCTTCGGACGACCCTCGGTAATTGTGCCAGTTTTATCCACCGCCAGTGCCCGCAACCGTCCGATGGTTTCAAGGTGTGCGCCGCCTTTTACCAGCACGCCGCGGCGCGCCAGCGCGGTGATCCCGGCGACGATGCCGACCGGCGTGGAAATCACCAGCGCACACGGACAGGCGATGATGAGCAGCACGCAGGCACGATAGAGCCAGAGCGACCACGCCCCGCCGAAAACCAACGGTGGGATCAAGAACGCCAGCACCGCGAGCGCGGTGACCACCGGCGTGTAATAGTGCGCAAAGACATCGACGAAGCGTTGCGTCGGGGCCTTCTGTTCCTGCGCTTCTTCAACCAGACGGACGATGCGCGCCAGCGTCGTATCACCGGCCGTCTTCGTCACGCGGATTTCCAGCGAGCCCTCGCCGTTGATCGTCCCGGCGAAAACCGCGTCGCCTTCCTTTTTGTCCACGGGGACCGATTCGCCCGTGATCGGCGCTTGGTTGACGGCGGATTGCCCCGCCAGCACCTCGCCGTCGAGAGGAATGTTCATCCCGGATTTCACGGCGACGATTTCGCCCGGTGCCACTTCCTCGACCGGAATCTCGACAAACCCTCCCTCGCGTTTGACCGCCGCGACCTTGGGCGCGAGGTCCAGCAACGCCGCAACCGCCCGATGCGACCGCCGCTCCGCCCAGCCTTCGAGCCATTCCGCGAAGCCGAACAGAAAGACAACCGTGGCCGCTTCCGCCCATTCGCCAATCACGGTCGCGCCGCTGACGGCAACGAGCATCAAGAAGTTCATGTCAGGCCGCAGCCGAAGCGCAGCGCGCCATGCCTTCGGCAGCACAAACCATCCACCTGCCAACATTGCCACCGCGAACATCGCTTGTGTCGTCCACGCCGGCGCGACTTGCGTCCAACGCCCCAGAAGCCCGACGCTGACAAGAATGCCCGACAGCACGAGACTTCGCGTCTCCCATTCGGAGGAACCGCGCGCACAGCCGCAATGCCCCTCTTCATGCGAGTGACGACCTTGCTCTGCGGGTGTATCGGTGCCGGTGTTCATGTTACCGCCAATGGGGAAGTGGAGACGCCGGATGAACTTTCACACGGCACTTCGCACTTTCTATGCCCATGTCAGTATCCATGAATGTATAACGCGAAGACGCCAAGCGAGGCGATCAGACAATAAATCCCGAAGAGGTGCCAGCGCCCATGTTCCAGCCAGCGCGAAAGCCAGCGCAGCGCGAGTAAGCCGGAAAAAAAGCTGAGCACGAGCCCGATCAGACTCGATCCGAACAAGTGCCACACGGTTCCCGCCGCCAAGACTTCGTTTGACCGCTCTTCGAGGATCCGCATCACCTCGCGCAAGACCACCGGAGGCGTGAGAACCACCGCCAGCGCAAAACTGTATTCCTCCAGTCGCGGCTTCGCCGCGCCGAGAATCAAGCCCGTGGAAACTGTCGCTCCCGAACGCGAGAATCCACGGAATGGAAGACAAAGCCCTTGCACCGCACCCATCCAACCCGCTTCGCGCCACTCGATGCTGCGCTTCTCGGTAGCGGTCGCACCTGAGCGCAAGCCGGCATAGATGATCAAACAGCCCACGACAGCGAGCGCCGCCGCCACCACCGCCAAGTTGCCAAAAATCATTTCGATCTCCGCATTCGGAGTGTTGCGCAGGACGACCTTCTCGATGCCCAACTTGAGGGGATAACCGACCAGCGCTGTCAGCAGGGTCGAGAATATCAGCAACGACACGGTGTGGCGGAACGCCGCGGACGAGGAGAAGAATGCCTGCCGCCAGGCCTTCCAGAAGTAGGCGATGACTGCGATCATCGTCCCGCTGTGAAGCATCACCAACAGAAGCGTCATTTCGGGACTGGTAGGATCGAGGCCCAGCAGTTTTTCCGCGACCACCACATGCGCTGAACTGGAGACGGGCAACAACTCCGCCATCCCTTGGATCAACGCCAGCACCGCTACTTGGAATAAATTCAACATGGTCGTCAGTCCCAGCCACCAGGCCGATTCATGGCCACACGGCAGAGTCGCTCAAGCCTCCGAATCGCGACGTTTCAGGTCGCGGTCGGACCGGCAAACTGTGGCCGAAACGCACCACGGATCGCATTCGCTGCTGTTCGCATGGCCGGAGAACGCTTTTGGTTCCGTTGCACATTCGATGCGGCATTCCTGTTGGCCGGCCGGCTTTCTCGCCAGCCAATAGGAACCTATCACCGCGCCTGCGGCCAGCGCCTGGGCTACGAGCGTTTCGACGGTCGGAAAAACCGCAAACCACAACCCCATCCAATCCGGTATGACACGAGACAGCCCGGTGACCGGCGTAGTTGGGATCCAATGCGCAAGCTGCATTTCCTGGGCTTCCTCGCCGACCATGACGAGCAGCACGACGCCCAGCAAAACGCCCGTCAGGACCAGCATTTTCCGGTAGGGAAGCTTTTGATGGGCCACAAATGTCAGCACCGCCACGATGCCTGTCAGAAGGGCTCCCCATAGGACGCCTTGGAGCACGACCAAACCGCCGAGTTTGAGCATGTAACTCTGGAGAAAAAGCACGACTTCGAAGCCCTCCCGGTAAAACGAGGAGAAACCGAGCAAGCCGAGCCCCCACAGCAGTCCCGTCCGCGAACGTTCGTCGCCGGCCGCTTCCCTGAGCAGTGTCCGTTTGCGCCGGTTGTGCAGCCCGATCCAGCCGCCCCAATATAACTTGTGGAAGAACCAGTTCATCACGACGAGCAGGACGACGACGGCCAGGAGCCCGGTCGCTGCTTGCACGTGCAAGGCGGAGAAATTCTCGGTTAAATCAGAGACAATTCCCACGGCCACAAACCAAGTGACAAGCGTCGCGAACAAACCGATGCCTGCGCCCGCAGCCACCGGCCGCCGCTGAGCGCGGTTCTCGCCGACCATGCTGGCGGTGATAGCGGACAAAACGAGAATACACTCCAACCCCTCGCGGAAAACGAGGACCCCAATGTCCAGGATCGCGACCGCCGGGCTCGCCTTGGCGTCGACCGTCAGCGGGTTCGGATTGCCCGAGGCGGTGACCCCTTGCCAAATGAAAATGGCTATGACGAGCAAGGCGGCTGCGCCGAGTGCCGTGCGGACGATGATGGGGCGAAAATTGATTGAGGCGGCGTGCGACATAGTGGGAAAGGAGGACAGGAAAACGGAGGCTCTCGGTGTTAGGCGGCCGCGCTTTTTGATGCGATCGGCTGGGGACATTGTTCGCAATCGCCGCCGTCTCGTTTGTGTGAGCAACGCGCGAAAGTCTGGAGCCGCTGCCCGATCAATTGCAGTCCCGCTCGCTCGGTGATCGACGTCGCATACCAGGTCAGAAAAGGAGCAGGCACGCGCAGGATGAGCCCACAATCCTCGACATAGATTTCAGCCGAAGGAACTTCGCCTGGGCTGCTCCGGGAAAACCGCGTGCGTCCCTCGCCGACATCGGTCTTGCGGAGTAGTCCCGCGGAGCAGAGTCGCGGCAGAGCCCGATAGACGGTTGCGCGCGACGCGCCCGCATCAAACTCGTGGGCGCGGGCCACCAGTGCCTCGGCGTCGAAGTAGCCGTCCATCGTCTGCGCAGCTCGGATGATCGCCAAACGGGCCTCGGTAACACGCCAGCCGATACGTTGACACCACCCCTGGACATCGAGACTCGCAACCGGTGCAAGTGGCAGGGTGGCCTTGGCCACTTGACATGTTTCATTGGTTCTCATGGCGGGATTAGAAGTATGAGACTTTGTCTCAAATAGAGCTTGACGCAAGCTTCTTTGTGAGACTGCGTCGCACTCTCACATTATTCAAGCCTTTCCTGCCTGCTACCGACGCCCATTTCCCGGGGCATTGGCCTCTGCTCACCAACCAAAAATAAAGTCTAACAATGAATTCACCAAGAAAGACTTCCGCATTATTCATATTGGCGCTTACATGCGTTTTCGGCCCGCCGCTGTTTGCCGTAGACAATGCCGCCCTCGAAAAACGGATTGATGAGCTGACCCGCGAGCTGGCGGCTCTGAAGCTTCAAGTTCAGCAGCAAGCTGCGGCACAGCAATCACCCGTCACCCCAGCTTCACCAGACCAGAACAAGACGCCCGTTCCCGATATGGGTTCACCTTCCGCCGATGCCGGCCGGCAAACCACGATCGGCGGCTACGGCGAAATCGCCTTCAACGGCTACACCAAGGACTCCAGCCGCAACCAAGCCGATCTGCGACGCTTTGTGCTGTTCGTGGGGCATCGATTCAGCGACCCGCTCAGTTTCAATAGCGAAGTCGAGGTCGAGCATGCCGTGGCGAGTTCCGGCGACGAAGGTGAAGTCGAAATCGAGCAGGCTTGGCTCAACTACAACCTGCGCCCGGGACTGAACCTCAAGACGGGACTGTTCCTGATGCCGTTCGGTTTTCTAAACCAGTCGCATGAGCCTCCAGTCTACTATGGCGTCGAGCGCAACTTCGTTGAAACGCGCATCATTCCTTCCACCTGGCGAGAGGGTGGCGTCGGGCTATATGGGAGCACCGAGTCCGGCCTCGCTTGGGATGTCGGCCTCACGACCGGCGTCGATATCGCGAAGTTCGACGATCCGTCGGCACCGTTGGCCGCGGGGCACCAGGAGTTGCAGTTTGCCAAGGCCCACGACTTCGCCGGCTACGCCGCCCTGAATTACCGCGGGGTGCCGGGCCTTACCGTGGGTGGAGCCATGCTTTATCAGAACTCGGGACAGGGCAACGCCGACTTCAAAGCCGACGATACCCAGCCGGATTTCTCCGGCATCAAGGCTCCGGTAAGTTTGTGGGACCTGCACGCCCGCTGGCAGGCAAACGGCTGGGATCTGCAAGCGCTCTACGCCCGCGGCACCATCGGCGATGCGGGCCGAATTGACCAAACTCTTGCCGCCTTCAACACCGCCAATGGTGCCGACCGGCCATTTGTGCCGTCGGCATTCGATGGCTGGCTGTTACAGGGCGCCTATACCGTGTGGCAACGGGGAAACGCGTCACTGACGCCATTCGCGCGATACGAACGCTACGACGCCCAAGCCCGGATGCCGACCGGATTTGCCACCGACCCGGCGAACGCCGACCAAGTCATCACCCTCGGGCTGTCCTTCAAGCCCGTGGATGAGGTGGTGTTCAAGGCCGACTATCAGAAGTTTAAGGATAACCCAGCCAATGACCGCTACAACCTCGGGTTGGGCTACATGTTCTGATGCGCCATCCGTCTTATCTTGTCTCGCTCGCGCTGCCCGCCGCCTTGGTTGGCAGCACGTCGGGCTACGCCGCCAGCTATCTGACTGTCGGCCAGGCACAGGCCGCGTTGTTTCCCGGCGCAACGCTTGCGCCGGTCGCCGTCAAGCTCGACGCCTCGCAGCGAAACGCCATCCAGCAGCGCAGTGGCGTGCGCGTCAGTTCCAGCGAACTCCACGCGTGGCGCACGCCCGCAGGCGCCTGGTTTCTCGTGGACGGCGTCATCGGCAAGCATGAGTTCATCACCTACGCCTGCGGCATCGATGCGGCCGGTGCGGTGGTGGGCATCGAGATTCTCGAATACCGTGAAACCTACGGCGGTGAGGTGCGCAATGGAAAATGGCGCGCCCAATTCATCGGCAAAACCCTCGCCGCACCCCTCAAGCTTGACCAAGATATCAAGAACATCTCCGGCGCCACACTCTCCTGTCGCAATCTCACTGACGGGGTGAAACGCCTCCTCGTCACGTATGACCTCGTGCTCAAGAAACTGCCCTGAGTTACGCCGCTGCCGCCCGCTGCTGGGCACCCTCGTCGAGATCACCGCGCGGGGAGCGGAGTCCGGCCAACTGGCCGCGGGGGTCGAGGCGGCATTCGCCGCCATTGCTCGGGTTCAGTCGCTGCTGTCATACCACGAAGCATCCAGCGAACTTTCGCATCTCAACCGTGAAGCGAAGCGGAGACCGGTGCGCGTGGACGATTGGACCTTTCAAGTGCTCGGGCTCGCCCGGCGCATCCATGCCGCGAGCGGCGGCTGCTTCGACCCGACCGTGGCCCCGCTGTTGGAGCGTTCCGGCCACCTGCCACTTCTGCCCGGCACGCGCCCGCTGTCATCTGACGCCAGTCTGGCTAACGTGACTTTGCTCCCAGACCGCCGCGTGCAGTTCGCACGCGCTTTGCGGCTGGATCTCGGTGGCATCGCCAAAGGCTTCGCCGTCGATCGCGCCATCGACGCGCTGCGCAGCGCGGGGGTGTCTGCGGCCCTCGTGAACGCCGGCGGCGACCTGCGGGCTTTCGGTGAACACAGGTGGCCGATAATGGTGCGCCATCCCTCGCTGCCCGGTCGGCTGCATACGCTGGGGACGTTGTGCGAAGGCGCAGTCGCCACCAGCGCCGTCTATTACTCGCGCCGTCGCAGCTCGGCCGGCCGTTGGACGTCCGCGATCATCAACCCGCGTTCGCATCGCCCCTGGCTAGCGCGCGCCAGCGCAACCGTGAGGGCGTCCGATGCCGCCACCGCTGATGCCCTCACCAAGGTCCTCGCTTTGCTTGGGCCGGCGTCGGCGCGAACGATCCTCAATTCGTTCGACGCCCAAGGTTGGTGGCTCGCCCCCAACGGAAGCCTTCGCACCATCGAAGAGTCCCCATGCGCCGCCGCCTGAGCCTTTCCCGCCATCGTCGTCTTTGGATTTACGCGACCATTGCCGTGCTAACTATGAGCGGCGCGGCCTGGCTCGTTTGCCAACACTGGTGGCGCATCGAGGGCGAGTTCGGGTCCCAGCCTCATCCCAGTGCTCCCTGGTGGCTGCGCCTGCATGGCGCAGCGGCCATGCTCTTTCTTGTCCTGCTTGGCACGCTGCTCAGAGACCACGTGCGCGCCGGCTGGCGCGCCCACCGGAATCGTCCCAGTGGGACCGGTCTGCTCGGCGTCTCCCTTTGGCTGACAGTTACCGGCTACGGGCTTTACTATGTGGGCGGAGAGTCGCTGCGTCTCTGGATTTCCCGACTGCATTGGCTGCCCGGCCTGCTTTGGCCAATCGTGCTCATCGTCCATATCTGGTTGGGGCGTCGAACGCGAAACCAGCGATGAGAGCATGGAAAGCTGTTGCCTGATCCGACGCCTGAAAGTGACGTTGGCGATTCGCCTGCATCCGCTAACCTCGACTTCATGAAAGTGCCCGAGAGTGGAATGCCCGAGGAACAGTATTGGGAGTCGTTATTCGACATCCCTCTCATTCTCGACCGGCTGAAAATCGACCGGACCATCGAACATGTGGCCGAATTGGGCTGCGGCTACGGCACGTTCACTCTGCCGGTGGCGCGACGAATTCAGGGTGTCATGTTCACGTTCGATATCGAACTCCCGATGATTGAACGAACGCTCGCCCGCGCCGAAGAACTGGACGTGCGCAACATCAATGCCACCGTGCGCGATGTCTTGGCAGCAGGGTTTGGCCTCGAAGCGGCTTGCTGCGACGCGGTGTTGCTATTCAATATCCTCCATTGCCCCGAACCCGAGGAAGTGCTCCGCAAAACGTCCGCTGTGCTCCGGCCAACCGGCCGCGTTCTCGTGATCCACTGGCGATCGGACATCGCCACCCCTCGCGGCCCGGCGCTCGACATCCGCCCTCGGCCGGAGCAAATCGCCGCTTGGGCGGCGAAGGCTGGACTGAAAGCCGAAGGCCCGGCGGTGTTGCTTCCTCCCTGGCACTTCGGTTTGATACTTCGTCCATCTGAATCCGTTCCCGCATGAGTCACGACCAAAGTTCCTCGCCGGCATTCTGGGACCAGCGTTATGCCGCCGGCAAAACTCCGTGGGATCAGCACGGGGCACCTGTCCGCCTGCTCGAATATCTACGGCGCACGCCGGTGACCGGCCGCGCCTTTGTGCCGGGCTGTGGTTCAGGCTATGAAATTCGGGCGCTGCACGAATACGGCTGGCCGGTTGTCGGCCTCGACTTCAGCCCCGCCGCCATAGACCGGTGTCGGTGCGAACTCGGACCGTTGGAGCATCTCGTGCGCGTGGGTGATTTCTTCTCTCCGGCGCCCGACCTGGCTGACTTTGCCCTCGTTTACGAACGCACCTTTCTCTGCGCCCTGCCGCCGGAACGGCACGCCCCTTACGCCCGGCAAATGGCTGAACTGGTCGTCCCTGGCGGCGTGCTTTGCGGGTTCTTTTTCCTCGGACCCGAGGACGAGCCCCCGCCGTATCCGCTCTCCCAAGGGCAATTCGACGCCTTGCTGGGTGAAGCCTTTGAGCGGATTGAAGACCTGCCCGTGCCCGATTCCCTGCCGCTGTATGCCGGCAAGGAACGCTGGCAAGTCTGGCGACGGCGTTGAGTGCCATTCACGGTCTCCATCTGGCTGGCAAGGGGAGCATCTTCGATACCGAACTCGAGGTGACGGCGCATACTTTGCGCTGAGTAGAGGCACAACCGCAGGGTATTTCAATTCACGGGGCTGGGGTCTTCGTCAGCCCGAACTTCAATCCTCGCGGTCCGGGCGAAAGGCGCGGTCGTCGGTTTACTCATGGTCCTCTCAGGCCGGGTTCGTCCCGGATTGGCTCTGAATAGTCCTTCGACGATTCGTATCAACCGCAGTCAGGCTGAGCGCCAACCATGCAATGCCCGCCGCCATGCCACCCATAACATCGCTTAAGTAGTGCACCCCCAGGTAAACGCGCGAGAAGGCCATCAGCAGGATGATGAACGCGGCGGCAATGAGGATCAAAACCCGCCAACGCCAAACCCCAGTGGCCCGGACCAGCGCCACAGCGAGAAATCCATAGAACAGGGTTGAGCCCATCGTGTGGCCGCTGGGGAAGCCAAACCCCCGGGCGATCGCGATGGGCTGGGCAAAGGCCGGCCGGGGTCGCTCAAACAATTCCTTGAGGAGCCAGTTCAACGCGCCGCCACAGGCCATCGTCAGGGTCAGCGCAAGCAGGTCATGCCATCGCCGTCTAATGGCGCAAAAGAGAGCCGCAGCAACGGAAGCGGTCGCGACAAACCAAAATGACCCGAAGAAAGTGAGGCCCGCAATAACTCGCGTGAGACCGGGCGTTGCGTGCTGGTTGAACCAGTATGCGACCCGGTGATCAACGACCACGAGTGGATCACCGGCGAGCAAATCCTGGACGATTCCCCCGAACCACCACACGGAGAGCACGATCACCACGATCCCCACCGTCAGGTGCAGTCCAAGATAGCCACCGGGCGAAATCCGATTCTGTAAAAACTCGATTTGCCGTGCGTAGCGGCGACAAAAAGCAGCAACGCCCGGTCGTTCGAGCATATCGTGCCAGCGCTCGCGCAGCGCCTCCTCGTTGTGGTCGACCCAGTTCCACAACCAGACGCATCCAATCAGCAGCGCCACGAACGCCCCCACGATGACACTGGCCCGGCCCATCCATTTTTCCACTAAGCGCCAGTTATCCCCGAAGAAATACCCGAGGAGCGTGATCGCGGATGCCCAAAGCACGCACCCCGCCGTGTTGAAGATGAAGAAGCGTAGGTAGCTCATGTGTTGCGAACCCGCGAGGAACGGCATCAGCGGGCGCAAATAGTGCGAGAAGTGGCTGAAGAAGGCTCCCTTGCCACCATGCTTGCGGACAAATGCGTCCGCCTTTTCCTGCCGTGGCTTTTGGTTACACCAAACCGCCGCCCGTGTTTTTCGAGCCAACCGCGGCCCAGGCGCCGCCCGAATTCATAGCCGACGCTGTCGCCCGCTATCGCCGCCAGGGCGACCGTAGTGATCAGAGCGTCTAGATCGAAGACCTGTTGCCCGGCAAGGAAACCGGTGGTGAGCACGATTGTTTCACCTGGCATGAAGAACCCGAGTCCCGCCTGGCACTCGAGCATGATTATCGCAAAGACGATCAGATAGCCCCATTGGCCCATGCGGCTCGCCAGATCGATGATGACGTGGACAAATTCCGTCATTGAGTTCCGTTTTGAGTATGCGTCAGCGCCGCGCACCGGCCCAGAAGCGATAGGCCCAATGCCCCAGCCACAGCAGCAGAAACAACCATAGCAATGCGATCACGACCGCACCAGCCCAACGCAATCGACGGGACGGACCACCCGCTTTCGTCACGCGTTGTCGACAGTCTTCGACGACGTTGGGCGGGATCAATTTCACGACGAGAGCGACTCCGAGCGGGAGGAGAACGATGTCGTCCAGGTAACCGAGCACCGGTATCGGGTCCGGAATGAGGTCGATCGGGCTGACTGCATAAGCCACGACCACCACGGCAAGCACTTTGGCATACCACGGGGTGCGCGGATGCGCCAAAGCCAGGCCGAGCATGCGGACATCGGCTTTCAGATTTTTGAGCCGCGCCGTCCACCACCTTTCCCTTTGGTGTGTTCCTTGGGCATCCACCCCTTTTATTCCCTTTCCTCGAACCGCCCGTAGCGCAGCGCAAGCGTCGGCAGCACGAGCAGGTTGAGCACCGTTGATGTCACCAGTCCGCCGAGAATCACGATCGCCATCGGGCCTTCAATCTCCTTGCCCGCTTCCTCGCTGCCCAAGGCAATCGGCAGCAGCCCGAGCGCCACGACCAACGCGGTCATCAGGATGGGCACCAAACGCTCCGCAGCGCCGCGAAACGCTGTCGCCGGCCCCCAGGCCGCACCTTCGTCCCAGATCATTTCCTCATAGTGCGAAATCATTAGGATCGAGTTGCGGGTGCTGATGCCGAACAGGGAGATGAATCCCACCAGGGAGCCGATGGAAAGCGAACCGCCGGTGAGCCAGGCGATCAACACGCCGCCAGCCAGCGCGAACGGCACATTCGCCAGCACGAGGAGCATGTTTCGGGTGTTTTCGAACACGAGCGAGAGCAGGATGACGATGATGACCGCCGCCGCCGCCGAATTGAGCAGCAACTCGCGTTGCGCCGCTTGCTGGGCTTCCGCGGCGCCTCCGAAAGAGACGGTTATTCCCGGGGGCAAGGCGACCTTCGAACGAACGCGTGCCTTCACCTCGGCGGCGAACGAGGCCACGTCGCGACCTTCCACATTGCAGGTCACCTGCTGCCGCCGGCGCGTGCCTTCGTGCATGATCACATACCGGCCCGTGACCGATTTGATGTCCGCCAGTTCCCGTAGTGGCAGCCGCGTGCCCGCCGCATTGCTGACCAGCAGGTCTCCGATCGTCTCGGGTTCGCGACGACTCGCCGCAGCGAGCTGCACCACGATGTCGAAGACCCGGCCCTGATCGTAGGTCTGCGCCACCACCTGCCCCTGATACGCGGTTTGGATGCTCTCCAATACGTCGAGCGGTGCGAACCCGTAGCGCTTCAACCGTTCCGGCCGAAGCTTGACGGCCAACTCAGGCGCTCCGTTGCCCGTCTGCAATAGAACCTCGGACGCGCCGGACACCGCGCTCACGACCCGGCGGATTTCCTCAGCCTTTTGGTCGATCAGGTTGAGATCGCTGCCAAATACATTGATGACCATCTCGCCCCGGGCGCCGCTGAGGACCTCCTCCATGCGCTCCTCAAGAAACGGGGTGAGGGCAAAGGAAATGCCGGGGAAAGTCGCCAGCGTCGTCCGGATTTCGTCCTGCACCTTTTCCTCCTCTTCGCCGGAAACCGGTTTGAGATCGACTTGGAATTCGCTGAATTCCGGCCCCGCCGTATCCTCGCCCGCTTCCGCCCGGCCGACGTCCTGGGAAACGGAGCGGATGTGCGGGTTTTGGAGCAACGCCTTCGTAATGGCGGTGCCGATGTCGAGCGACGCCTGCGTTGAACTTCCCGGCGCCGTGAGGACCCGCAGCACGTAATGGCCTTCCTTAAATTCCGGCAGGAACTCGCCGCCAAAGAACGGCAGCGCTGCGACCGCCGCAAGGCACACCAACACGGTGACCGCGATCACAGTCTTCGGCCACTGGGATATCCGCTCCAGCCAACGGTGGTGCAGCGACTTGAGCCAGGCGATGTAACGCGGCTCTCCCAATCTCGCCTTCGGCAGCAACACGTAACAAAGCGCTGGCGTCAGCGTGACGGCCACGGCGAGCGAAGCGAGCGTGGCCAGGATAAACGCAACCCCGAGCGGCGCAAAGAGCCGCCCGTTGACCCCCGACATCATCAGCACCGGCAAGAATACGGCGGCCACGATGAAGGTGGCGTAGACCACGGGACTCCGCACTTCAAGGGTGGCATCCAGCGTCACGGCAAAGACCGAGTGTGGATCGCCCTTCTCCCGGTTTTCCCGCAAGCGCCGCCACACGTTTTCCAAGCCGATAATCGCATCGTCGACCACCACGCCGATGGAAATGGCGAAGCCGCCCAGCGTGATGGTGTTGATCGACGCTCCGTAATGTTCGAGCACGATGACGGCCGCGAGCAACGAGAGCGGGATGGTGGCGATGACGATGAATGCGCTGCGCAGATTGGCCAGAAAGAGGAACAACACCAGCACCACCAGCGCGGCGCCGATCAAAAGGGCGTGGTTGATGTTGGCAATCGAAGTCTCGATGAAGTTTGCCGGGCGGAAAAGCGCCGGGAAGTAAGTGATGTGACTCGCGTCAAATTGCGACTTCAGTTCGTCCAGTGCGGCCTCCACCGACTGCGTCACTTCAAGCGTGTTCGCGCCGAACTGGCTGTAAACGAGCATCACAACGCCCGGTCGCCCCATCACCTGGGCGTCGCCGATCTTCGGCGCAGGTCCATCGACCACGTCCGCCACGTCTTTCAACCGGACGCTTACCCCCTCGTGGTGCGAGACCACCGTCTCGCCGAGAGCGGCCGACGAGAGTGATTGCCCTTCGGTGCGGATCACAATGCGCTGATTACGGCTTTCGACGAATCCGGCGCCGCGCACTCCGGTCGCTTTTCTAGCGGCGGCGACCACGTCATCGAGGGAGATTCCGTAGGCGACGAGGCGATCGGGTTTTACCTGGATTTGCAGCTGCCGCACTTCGCCGCCGAATGTTTCAACCCGAGCCACCCCCGGAACCCCCAGCAGGCGTTGCCGCACCGTCCAGTCGGCAAACGTGCGCAGCTCCATCGGCGACTTTTCATTCGAGGTGAGACCGAACACCAGCGTCGTGCTCGTGGAGGACGTGAGCGCGCTCATCTTTGGCGCCTCCACCCCCTGCGGCAACTGCCCCGCCAGTTCGGCCAGCCGCTCTCCCGTGAGTTGGCGCACCCGATAGATGTCGGCGCTGCCGCGAAAGACCGCGGTGACCACCGACAAGCCTTGAATCGATTGCGAGTAGAGCGTGCTCAACTCTGGCGTGCCGTTAAGGCTGTATTCAACCGGGCGCGTGACCAGCGATTCCACTTCTTCCGCGGACAGCCCCGGGGCTTCGGTCTGGATGACGATTTGGGGCGGAGCAAACTCGGGAAATACGTCGAGCTTGGTTTTTTCCGCGATATAGATGCCGTAGAGCCCCACCAGACAAGCGATGGCAACGGTGACACCGCGATACTGGAGAGACAATTGGACGATTCTTCTCAGCATGACTTCACCTCGGCTTCAGTCGGCCAGCTTGATCCGCGATTTTTGTTCCGCAGAGAGCAGAACGGCCGCACCGTTGGTGACGATGCGCTCGTCCGGTCTGATGCCGTCCAGCACCAGCCATCCGTCGTTTAGAGGCTGGCTGAGCGACACTTCCCGGCGAGTAAAGGTGGTGCCCGCATTCTCCACATAGACCCACGCGCGATCCTCGAAACGCACCACGGCTGAATCCGGCACCACCAGGCCACGCAGCGGTTCACCACCCAGTTCAAGATATCCGGCTACGGTCATGGCCGGCTGGAAGGCCAACGCATTCCGCTTGAGCAGAAAGAGGTATCCCCGACCTTGAACCTGGGGGGTCCGCGGAAGGCGCGGGCCCGATGAACTCGGCGTCAGACGACCGGCTCTCGTTTGCGGGTGATTCGATCCGCCCACCGACCGGGGGAGACGACAACGCATCGGTTGGCGCTACGTCGATTCGGACGAGCGCGGCGTCATGGGCAATCAGCGCGGGCACCAACTTGGCCAAATCCGGTCGTTCCGCCAAAGCTTGCCCCCACTGACCTACCAGCTGGGTCCGGTCGGCCGCGAGTTGGGCTTGATCGCGCTTCATGGCGGCTTCAGCGGTTTCCAAAGCGCGTGCCGAAACGTTTTGGTTCTGGGCAAAGAGCGCATGGGCGCGATCGTATTCCTTGCGCGAGGCATCCAGCGCCGCCTGCGCCGATTCAATCTCGGCCAGCGCGCCGGCGAGCGGGGTTGGATTCAGCACCCGGCCATAACCCTTGAGTTCGCGTGCCACTTCGCGCGACAGCAGCCGGGAAGCGGTGATCCCGACCGCTTTTGTTTGAGCCTCGCTCAGCTTCACCGTGCCGGTGGGCTGGGATTCGGCGGTGTCGGCAGGTTCCGATGGCGGGCTGGAGGGCGGGTGCTTCTGGAGAAATATCCACCAAGCCCCACCTCCTCCCAAGGCGACGCCGAGCAACAGGGTGACAAGCATTTTCTTCATGGCTTCAAAGGGGTTGAGTCGATCCGGGGCGCGGAAGTCGCCAGCGCGGGGAACGGCACTTGCAGCGCGTCTTCCAACTCGCCAGCCGCCTGGCTCGCGTTGACTTGCGCATCGAACAGCACCAGATCGCCCGTGAGGCTTTCGAGTCTGGCGTTTTGTAATTCGAGCTGGTCAATGTCCCCCGCGGACATGCGGGCCTCCATCAGGGACCACTGGTGGTCTGCGGCCTGCTTTGCCTTTCCGGCGCGGGCGAGCTGCTCGACCGCCAGAGTCCCGTCGGCCAGCGCGCGGTCCACGGCAGCGATCACCGTTGCTTGCAGTGAGCGGAACTGCGCGGCCGATTCCGTTCGTTGCGCTTCGGCCTCGGCGATCGGGCCGCGATTGCGGCTCAGCACCGGCAATTCAAGGCCCAGCCCGAAGCTCCACTTGTTTTCGCCCTGATCCCATTGGTAGCCAGGCCCGAGATGAATGTCCGGATACTGTTTGGCGATTTCCAGCTGGAGCCCGGCTTCGCGCGCCGCGTAGTCGGCCAAGGCCGCGCGGATATCGGCACGCTGGCGCAAGGCTAGGCGGCGCGCTTTCCCGGCGTCAGGGACTTCTGACATGGAACCCAGATTGAAATCGAAATGCGCCCGCCGCACAGCCTCAAGTGGGAGACCCAATGCCTTCGCGAGGTCGCTGAGGGCCTCGTTCTCCTGCCTCTCCGCAGCGCTCAAATCGACCTGGACATTCTCAGCCGCCAGGCGGGCCGCCGCGAGTTCGTGCGTCGAGGCCGCGCCAAACTGGCGGCGCTGCTCCACCAACTGCGTGATGCGAGCCCTGATCGCAGCTTCCTCACGCAGGGTTGTCAGGCGCCGATGAGCCGAGAGATAATCAATCAATGATGTCCTCAGCTTCTGCCGCAATTGCCAGGCAACCGCAGTGACATTCAGCTCGGCGACCTCGGCCTGAGCCTCGGCTTGGTTGACACGAATGCGGCGCTTGCCGGCCGTTTCAATCGGCCAGTCAAAGCCGACGGCGGGAAACCAAGACGAAACCCCACTGGCGGAGTTGGAATCATAGCCCGGTGTCGCTGTCAGAGTTGGGTTGGGTCGTGCGCCCGCGGACATCACGGCGGCCCGAGCCTCACCCAATTTTGCCCGAGCCACTTCGAGATCCGGATGAAAATAATATGCCGCCAACGTAAGTGCGTCCAAATCCCAAGACGGTCGCGGCCAGGCTTTTGCCAGCTCGGGCGCGTTTTGCATGAAAAACGCCCGCAAGTGCTCATCTGCCAGGCTTCGGGCCTCAAAGGCATCTGCCGTCTCTTCCGATGAAAGCGGTCGACGTTGATAGGTGGCGCAGCCGGCTAGTGCCGCACCGATGCCCAACAATATCGCTGGGCCAATTGTGCGTTTCAGGCAAAAGCATCCAGAAAACATCGGTAATTGAGCGTGCGCATGCCTTTAAGCGTCGCCAGCCGGCAGCTCTAACATCTGTGTTAGAAGTTTCAGACGCGCCGCCGCGGGTTTGACCCGCCCCTGCCGTGTCGACAGTTTCGTCCTGTGCGCGTGCTCGTCGTTGAAGATCAAAGAAAAATAGCCCGGGCGCTGGAAAAGGCGCTTGGCCAAGCTGGATGCGAAGTCGCGGTGGCTCTCGATGGTGAGACTGGGCTGCAGTTCGCGCTCGGCGACTCCTTTGACGCCATCGTGCTCGACATTATGCTGCCCCTTCGCGACGGCCTCGACGTGCTGCGCGAACTCCGTTTCCAACACCGCACCACGCCCGTGTTGCTGCTCTCCGCTCGCGGCGAGGTCGAAGACCGAATCCGCGGTCTGGAGATCGGCGCCGACGATTATCTGCCAAAACCCTTTGTGCTAGCCGAAGTTGTCGCCCGGGTGCGTGCGCTTGCCCGGCGCGGCGTGCCGCGCAACGCCACCGTGCTCAAAGCCGCTGATCTCTCGCTGGATCTCCTCCGACGCGGAGCGCAGCGAGGCGATACCCAGTTGGACCTGACGCCACGGGAATTTCGTCTGCTCGAATACCTCCTGCGCGCCCAAGGGCGGGTTTGCTCGCGCGGCGAACTCTACGAACACGTTTGGGATTATCGTGCCGGCCATGATCCCGGACCGGCCATGCTCCAGACCGCAATTATGCGATTACGCGAAAAGGTCGATACGCCCTTCGGGCCGAAGTTGATTCACACGGTCTTTGCCGAAGGTTATGTCCTGAAGGTCGAACCCCTGCGGCAAGCTCAAGGCAACCCATGACCATTCGCACTCGCATCACCCTTTGGTATGCCGGGATGCTCCTCAGCTCGTTTTTGCTGATGTTTGGCGTGCTCCATTACGAACTCATCGGCGAATACGAACGTCGTCAGGTGGAACCGCCGCGTGTGAAGATCGAGGATATTCTTGTCGCTTACGGTCTGCCTACCTTGATCGTTTTAGTTCTCGGTGGAGCTTGGATTGTGCGTAGGGCCATGCGACCGGTTGAATCTCTCACGGCAACCGCCGAACGCGTTCACGCCGGAAACCTCGCCGAACGCATTCCCGTGAGCGGTCGCGGCGATGAACTCGACCGGCTGGCCAGGGTATTCAATGCCATGTTGGCCCGCGTCGAAGCGGGCGTGGCAAGCGTCCGCGACTTCACCTTACACGCGTCGCACGCGTTGAAGACACCGCTGACGATCCTTAGCTCCGAAACCGAACTCGCGCTCAATGATCCCGCTGTTGCTGGTCCGGAGCGGCAACGACTGACCAGCCAGATGGAGGAAATCCAACGGCTTTCCGTGTTGGTGGAGTCCCTCGGGCTTCTGGCCAAGGCCGACGCTGGCGCACGGATTGTGGCGTTCGAGCCGTTGTGTTTCGACGAGATGGTAAGGGCAGCGGCTGAGAATGCGCGTGTCCTTGCTGCCTCACGTGGCGTCACTGTCGATTTGATGCGTTGTGACGAGGCACTCCTCAGCGGCGATCGCGCCGGCTTGCGGCAAGTCCTGCTCAATCTGCTCGACAACGCCGTCAAGCACAACCGGCCGGGTGGATGGGTTCGCATCAACTTGAGCAATGAACAGGACAGCGCCGTCAAGCTTACGATCGAAAACACGGGCGTTCCGATCCCCGCGGACCTTGCTCCTCGCATCTTCGATCGTTTCGTGCGGGGTAATCATGCCGTCGAAGGGTCCGGACTTGGCCTCAGCATAACGAAAACCATCGTTGAGGCTCACAGAGGAACCGTATCCTACGCCCGCCGTTCCGACGAGGTGGTGGAATTCGAGGTTGTTCTGCGCAACACCTCACTGCTGCGGCAGTGAACATTCGCTCAGAGGATGCCCGCTTCGCGAAACGAATAATAACCCCGGCCGGTAGGGTCCTCCTGGGGCGAGCCGATGATGACATGGTCGAGCAGATCGATGTCGAGCACGCGGGAAGCCTCGCGGAGCTGCCGCGTGACCTGCACGTCCGCCGCACTCGGAGCCGGATCACCACTCGGATGGTTGTGGGTGACGATGATCGCCGCCGCCGAGGCCATGACGGCCGCCCGGAACACCTCGCGCGGATGCGCGAGCGAACTCGTCAGCGTCCCCAGCGAGATCATCGTCCGCCCGGTGGGATAGTTCTTCCGGTTGAGGGTGATGACCCAGAACGACTCGTTGAGCGGATTCTGCTCATACGCATCCCGCATATACGCCGCGACCAGCTCCGGCCGGTTGACGACTTCCGCCCTGCCCTCGGCGACCAGGTGAAACTTCAGGCTGCCTTCATAGATCTTCATGTTGAACACGGGCAGCATCCGCCCCGGGCTCCCGGAACCGTTCCGGGTCGTCCCTGGCGTTCGCGCCCGCGTTCCGCGGGGCACGGCGAGTCACGGGCCGGCGCGCCGAGGAGCCCGCGACGAGGGGGAAGCGCCGGTCCGGGCAGGTGGAGCCGAGCGCCAGCGAGGATCACCTTGACCGCCGTGCTACGCTGGGAAACTACCGGCGCGTAAGGAAGGACCCTGTCCGGCCGGACCCGGCCTCAGCCGTCCCGGTGAGTGCGCTCACTTTTTGCGCGCTTCGAGTCGCTGACGCGTTTGCTCCAATTCGGCGGCCAGCCGCTTCTCGTCGGGCAGCTTGGATTTGTATTCCCGCGCCAGAATCTTGTTCGGCAGTCCGTCGAGTGCGTATTCCGCCAACGCATCATCGGGTTCCGAACACAGGATGAGCCCCACCGGCGGATTTTCTCCTTCGTTGGTCCAGTGCTTCTTCGCGTAGTTCAGGTAAACGTGCATCTGGCCGGCGTCGGCATGCGTGAACTTCCCGATCTTGAGGTCGATCACCACAAGGCACCGCAGCCGACGGTGGAAAAAGAGCAGGTCCACCCGATACCACTCGTCGCCGATGCGCAGCCGCCGCTGCCGGCCGACGAACGCGAAGTCGCCGCCCAGCTCCAGCAGGAACTTCTCCAGATGGAGCAGCAGCATTTCCTCGAGTTCCGACTCGGAGTATTCGTCCTTCAAATTCAGGAATTCGAGGACGAGCGGGTCCTTCAATTCCTCGTCCGCGTTCACTCGGTCCCCCGGCCGGGCCTTTGCGCCCTTGGTCAGCATCGCAGCCTTATCGCGCGACAACGCCGCACGCTCATAAAACAAGGTGCTGATCTGCCGGGCGAGCTGGCGCTCGGACCATCCACCGCGGAGCGCCTCGGTCTCGTAGAAGCGTCGGGCCTCGGTGTTTTTCACGGACAGCAGACGCACGTAGTGCGACCACGGCAGCGGGAAGGCCGTGCTGAGAGCGCGGAGGCTCGACGGTTCAGATTCGGCAGACGCCGTCTGCTGAATAGCGTTTGGGGCGGCCCCATCAGATTCGGCAGACAGTGTCTGCCGAATTGGCCAATCAAGGTAAAACAGCCGGAAGCTCCTCAGATTGCGCAGTGAAAAGCCGCGACCAAACCGGGCGGTGAGGTCGGCAGCGAGCCGCTCCAAGACTTGTTCCCCGTAGGCCGCCCGCTTTTCTCCGCCCTGCTCGAACTCGACGATCCGCCGGCCCAGTTCCCAATACGTCGCCGTCATGACGGCGTTGACGGCCCGCGCCGACGTGCGCCGCGCGGCCTCCAGCAGGCGGCTGACCTCGCCCACCAGCCGTGAGTAACGGGCGTCATCCGCTCGTGACGGGGATTTCATATCGTTGGGAACTAGGGGCATGTCGTCAGGGTGCAAGGACGAAGCCCGTTTATGGTGCGAGCCGGGCTATCCGCCGCATCACGATCTGCCGTCGTTCGCGCACCGATTGGTAAGCGAGGTCGGGTGGTTTCACGGACGCCGATTGCACCGCGAGCTGTGTCTTCACCCAGTTCCGCGCCTCCGCCACCCCGGCCAGGGCCGCACGCACGCTCTCGTGCGCGGGCGTGCCGCGGAGGCACTCGAAGTTCGCAGCGACCTGCAGCGCGAACTCCGCCTGACCCAGGTGATCGTCGAGGTGCTGACGCGTGGACGGATGAACCGGCACGGATCAAACCGCGGCGGCGGCGGCCTTCGGAGCCGGTGTCGCCTGCGGGCTCGCGAGTTCGCGCCGGGCCTGCCTGTCCTTCTCGCGGAGCACGGCGCTGACGAACGCCTTGTCCTTGAAGTAGGGCTTCACGCCGTCGAGGTCGCGGTCGATGCGCGCCCGGGCCTCCGGCGTCTGGGAGTCGTAGAACGCCTTCGCCTGCGGGAGCTGCTTCTGGATGAGGCGCATTTCGCTCTCATGCCGCTGCACGTCCTTATAGAGCAGCGTCTCGATGGCGCGCTCCGGATACTCCTTCACGAGCCGGGTGTAATAGACGACGTCGTCCGGGTTGGCCGCCTTGTGCGCCTCGATGCGTTTCTTCACCTCGGGGTTGTCACGGAACTGCAGCGGCTTGGTTTTTTCGGTATCGGTCTTCTTGTCGGGTTTGGGTTCGATGGCCATATGCGTATGGTGGTTGCGGCCACTTTGAAAAGTGCGGGCCGGTGGAGCACGAGGCGGAGGCATCCGCCCCAAAGGATCACTTGAGCACGGGGTTGAACGGCTTCTCGGGCGCGCCCTGCACGAGGCGGAGCGCCAGGTCGAACTGCGCGCAGATGTCGTCGCATTCGTGACGGGCGAGCGCGAAGGCCATCAGGCTCTTCGCCTCGATCTTCGGATTCGCACCGCCGAAGCGGGTGTTGAGCTGGTCGGCCGCGGCGAAGAATTCGGCCGCCACGGGTTCGGGGAGTTGCAGATTCAGGTTGATCATGGATTTTGGTTGGTTGGAGGTTGTGGAACGGAAGGTTCGTGGGCATTGCCGGCCCGGGAACCCGGAGGGTCGGGCCGGACAGGAGCGGAGGCCGGACCGGAAGCCGGAGGCTCGGCGGAGGCGGACGGGAGGCGGAGCGACGGGACGGGCCCGATCTTCCGGGTCGGTGCCGGCCCAGCGCCCGAAGCAAGGGGGAGCGGACCGCGGCTCGGGGCGGGCCGCTCGGCCTTGCGGGTGGTTGCGTCCGCCAGGCTGATCCGGAACCGGACCGTGAAGCGGCTGAACCGGCGGCTTCGCCCCGCCCCCTCGGCAGCGATGTCCGCCGACTCGACGGCCAATCCGGGCCGGCCGGCGAGACCGGCCACGAAGTCCAGATACCGGGGCCAGTCTTCGAATCGCGGAGCCGAGCAGGTGAGAACGATCTGTTGTTCCCGCGAGCCGGGGTTGGCCGAGTCCCATTGCCAGTCCGGCCCGATCCGCTCCTTGAGCGCGAGCACTTCGTCGTTCGTCCAGGCATGAGGCGACAGGTCGGAGACCTGTTGCCGCACCCGGTTGCAGGTCGCGTCGTCGGAATCACGGAGCCGCTCCTTCTCGCCCACCAGCGCGGTGAGTTCGGTGTCGCCGGCCCACTGGATCGGACGCAGCCGGTGGACGACGAGCCAAACGCCCGCATAGGCGACAATGCTGGCGGCCAGCGCCAGCCAGGCTCCGCGATAAACGGTCAGGGCACGGTTCATCGCAGGAATGTCCCCGAGGCGGTGAAGGCGCCGTCACGGCCGGACTTGAATTCGACGGCCCATCCCGGATCGGCCAGACGGGCGCGCCATGCCTCGCCCGCGCCGGCCGGTGCCGACGGAGCGAAATGGCCGTTCAACGCAAAGCCGGCGGCAGTGACCGCCAGCGAATCGCAGGCCGCCTCCTTGGGCACGGTGACCGCCAGCTTCTGGAGCAAGGCGGCGACCGGAGGCCGGACGGCGGCCTGCGCGAGGATTTCCCGCATCCGGGAGATTTCCGCCGCGTTGTCGCGCAGATGGGCGACTTCGCCCCGCAGGGCCTGCTTCCGCACCTCGCGATCGGCGCTGGTGGTGCGCCAGGCGAGCACATCACGCGCGTAGGTCGCGCCGGACCAGCCCGCCAGCGCGAAGAACACGAGGCTGGCCGCGATCACCGCGCGCTGCGCCGTGACGGCCGGTGCCGGGGCGAGGAATTGCGCCGGATGATTCCGGGGCAGCGTGACTTTGCGCCCGAGCGCCTCGCGCAGCGACAGCCACTGCACGTTCGGCCAGCCTTCGCAGTTTACCAGCGCTTCGAGCGCGCCCGCGGTTTCAGGTTCGCCGACGAGCAGGACGGGCTCTTCCGGACTCTTGGCCAGCAGTTCGCGGAGCCACGCGCCGAAATCCGCCAGGGCCTCTTCGCCCTGCCACGCTGGCGCGCTGCGCTCTCCATCGGCGGCGTGCCGATAGCCGCATACGCGGCCGGGTGCGACTGCCAGCACGGTCGTGGCGCCCGAATCGGACCACTCTTCGGGCAACGCATTCAGGTAGGTTGCCAAGGGCCAGACCGAATCGACGGCGAATCCCTGCTCCGTCAGCCCGGCGAGCAGCGTCACCAGACCCGATTCACGCTCGAAATGCAGGAGCGTGCTGAAGCTGTCACCACGTGCGAGGATGGGCTCGTGACTCCAGGCGTGGCCCGGCGAGCCGAGCGCCGGAAACGCGGCGGACAGGGCCGCGACGAGGGTCGCCCGGCTGCCCTTGGGGCACGGGGTCGCCGCGGTCGCAAGCGAATCCGGCTGGTAGATGATGCGCAGCCGGCCTCGTTTCGGCCCAAGCGCGGCCCCGAGGGCCTCAGCGGCCTCATCCAGTCCGGCGAACGGCAGCTGCGCCGGAGGATCATCCAGCCACCACGCATCGCCCCAGAGAAGAACCGTCTTCATCAGACCTCCATCAGGTAGATGTAGACGTCGGTGACGCCGTTGGCCGGGGCCGCGTAGGCCACGACACCCGCGTCACTGGCCGCGCCCACCGCCGGCGCCAGTTGCGCGCCGTTCAGCTGCGTCGCCAGCGCGAGGGCGTCGGCGTAAGGGCAGGCCGGGATGACCAGGTAGGCGATGACGAGGTTGGCCGGCCGGTCGGTGACGCCGTCGAGCCGGAAGTTCGCCCCGAGCGCGGCCGACGGGAGCGTGCCGGGCTGCGAGGAGCGCGCCTCGACGCGGGTGACACCGGTCCAGTTGCGCTGGGGCGCCGCATCCGGTGTCACGACGAACGCCAGGAGCGACTGGTTCCAGGTCATCTCGTTGCCGGTGCCCGTGGAAGTGGCGGCTTGCGTGCCCATGCGCAGGCTGACCGGCTTGTCGATCATGCCGGTCGCGAGCAGCACGGTGTCGAGTCGACCGCCGTTGCCCTTGGCGACGTCGGTGGCGCCGGTCAGGGCGGCGCCGGAACACGGGATGCCGGTGCCCTCGGTGCGGGGAATCGAGCCGTTGCCGCCGGGCAACCCGACGTAGCTCGTCAAGGCGGTCTTGAGCGTGTCGACGGTCTTGGCTACCTGCTGCACGCGGGAGTTGCGCAGGGCGTCGACGCCTTTCGGGAGCAGGATGGCGACCAAGGTGGCGATGATCGCCAGCGAGAACGCGAGTTCGAGCAGGGTGAAGCCCTGCGTGAGTTTGTTGCGGATACGACGATTTGGATTCATGCGATGTTTCGGGTTGAGGGTTGAGGGAAAAATCAGAGGACGCGCAGGACCTCTTCGAGGGAGGTGACTCCGGCGGCGGCCAGTTCGACGCCTTGGCGCAGCAAGGTCGGGTGGCCTTCACGGGCGCGGAGCGCATGGAGTTCGGCCATCGGCGCATTGGCGGCGATGAGCGGCAGGAACTTCTCGGCGGGAATGACCTCGTGGAGCCCGAGCCGGCCGCGGTAGCCCCGCCCGCGGCAGGCCGCGCAGCCGACCGGCCGCAGGAATTCGCCGCCGCGGCAGGCGTATTGCTCGGTGAGTTGCGCGCTGTCGGGATGCGCCTCCTTGCAATCCGGACAGAGCCGGCGCACCAACCGTTGGGCCGCGACCAGCCGGAGCGCCGCCGCGAGCAGAAACGGCTCGACGCCGAGATCCCGCAGGCGCGGGATGGCCGCGAGGGCGTCGTTCGTGTGCAGGGTCGAGAAGACCAGGTGCCCGGTGAGCGCCGCGCGGATGGCCAGCTGCGCCGTCTCGCCGTCGCGCGTCTCGCCGACGAGCATCACGTCGGGGTTCTGCCGCAGCAGGGCGCGCAGGCCGGCGGCGAAACTCAGGCCGATCTTTTCCCGGATTTCCGTTTGGCGGATGGCGGGGTATTCATACTCCACCGGGTCTTCGAGCGTGGAGATCACGCGCGCCCGTGTATCCAGGGCGTGCAATGCGGAGTGGAGCGTGGTGGTTTTCCCGGAGCCGTTCGGCCCGGTGAGAAACACGAGTCCCGCCGGCCCGGTGATCGCGGCCCGGAGCGCCCCGGATTGCTCCGAGCTGAAGCCAAGCTCCGCAAACGTCTTGATCGGCATCGACTGGTCGAGCAGCCGCAGCACCAGGCTTTCGCCATGCACCGTCGGCAGGCTGTTCAGACGCAGATGGATTTTCCGGTCACCGTCCACGAGCTTGGCGCGTCCGTCCTGCGGCAGGCGTTTTTCCGTGATGTCCATGCCGCCGAATATCTTCACGCGGGCGAGGAGTGGTTCGCGCTGCGCCAGCGGCAGCCGCACGTAGTCGTGCATCTCGCCGTCGAGGCGGAACCGCACGAGCAGGCCGTCCTCCTTCGGCTCGAAGTGAAGGTCGCTCGCGTGGTCGGCGACCGCGGCCCGCAGAATGGCGTCCAGCGTGCGGGCAACGTCAAACGCTGCGGGTTCGGCCCGGGAGACCGGCGAGGAGCGGACCGGCAGCCGGTCCGTGAACCTGGAGAGCAAGGCCTGCATCAAAGGAGGTGCGGGGTCAGAAATATCACGAGTTCGCTGCGGGACTTGAGCGCTGCCTTGGTGCGAAACGCCCGCCCTAGCACCGGCACCGCCCCGAGCACGGGAATGCTACGGTCGGTCTCGCCCTGGTCCTCCGCGATCAGGCCGCCAATGACGGCGGTCTCGCCGTCGCGCAGCCGCACGATGGTCGAGGCCTGTTTGACCTCCGTCACCGGAGCGGTCTGCGTGCCGTCCGGACTCGTGACGATGGCCTGGAGCCGGGTGATGGCCGGCAGCACGTCGAGGGTCACGACCCGGTCGGCGCCGATCTGCGGGGTGACGGCGAGGATCGTGCCGATGGTGATCGTGCTGACGGTGTAGCTGTTCTGGGTCGAGCTGAACGGCGTGGTGGTGCCCGGCTGGTTGAGCGTCGTGCTCTGCTGCAGCCGGAAGAAGGGCTGGTCCTCGCCCACCTTGATGAAGGCCGTCTGGTTGTTCAGCGCCCGCAGCCGCGGTTGAGACACCGTCTTGACCTCGCCCTGCTGCTGGAGCGCGTGAATCACGGCCGACGCGCCACCCGTCGCGAGATTGGCGACGAAGGTGCTGGCCGAAAGCGTGTCGCCGCCGATGCCCGCGACATCGAGCGCGGACGAACCGCTCAGATGCAGGCCGCCGGCCGTGATCGCCGCCTGGTTCCAGTCCACGCCGAGTTTCTTCTCGTCGCGCAGCGTGACCTCGACCAGCCGGGCCTCGATTTCGACCTGCTGGTTGATGCGCCGGTTGGTGAGGTCGATGAACGCCTTGATGATCTCCTGGCGGTGCAAAGGCGCGGTGACCTGCGCCACGCCGCTGAACCGGTTGAGGACGAGCGTCTCGCCGTCCTTGAGCATCGAGCGCAGCTCGGCATCGAGATTCGACCAGAAGGTGTTCTCGTTCGCCTGGGTGATGGAAATCTGGGTCGCATCAGACAGCCCGTTCAATGTGTTCCCATTGGCCCCGCTGGCGTTGAACTGCGTCGCCGGCACCTGGCTCTGCTGGCTGTTGCCGCCCGGATAGGTTCCGTTGCTGTTCGTTCCGCCGAGCGTGATCGAGGCGCTGCCGGAGCCGCTGCGGGTGAGCTGCGGGTAGTCGATCGCATAGAGGACGGTCTTGAGCCGCTTGACCACCAGACCGGCGGGGGATTCCTCGTAGTAGTAACCGTTTGCCTCGACGAGCGCGGCCAGTGCGCTCCGCAGAGTGACGTGCTGCAGTTCCACGGTGACGTCGCCGGTCACGTCCGGCTCGGCGAGGATCGCCGTTCCGCAGGTGCGGGCCAGCGCCCGCAGTGCGACCGGCAGCGGAGCCTTGTCGAGCTGCAGGCGCTCGACGGGCCGGTCCAGCAGGGGCTGCTCACTGCCGCCGGCGGCGAGCAGCGTCGGGAGGGCAAATGCGGCCACCAGGCCGGTCAGACGAAGAAGGAGGTGTTTTTTCATGGGTGGTCAGGGGACTTGGATAACCAACGGCGTGCCGTTGGCGGTGTGCGGAGTGGCCAACAGGGCGCGGGTGGCGCCGCGATATTTGAGCGCGACGGGCGCGGTGACGTTGAAGGTCTGGGAAACCGGGGCGGCCGGCAGGTAGGCGGCGTCGCCAGCCTGGCTCGCCTGCACGGTCACGGCGCCGGGGCCGGTGATCTGGAGCAAACCGTTGTTGAACGTGGCGGGGCCGCTCAGGATCGTGAACGTGACCGGCAGGCCCGACGAAGCGGAGGCGTTCAGCGCAAACGGGGCGGTGCCGGTTGACTGGTTGCCAAGTGAAGCAAAGGTAATGGTCTGCGCAGCCTTGCCGGAAAAGACGGCCTGCGCGGACTTCGAACGGTCGAGCGTGATGGCCACCGTGGTCGCACCGCCCCCCGCATCGCCGGTCCAGCCGACGAAATAGTGCGTGGCGTCGGGCGTCGCCGAAATCGTGACCGTGGTGCCCGCCGGGTAGGATCCGCCCGGAGTGACGCTCCCGCCCGCGGTCGCGCTCGTCGTGAGCACATAGCTCTTGAGAGTGAAGTTCGCCTGAACCGACTTGTTGCGATCCATCGTGACCGCGGTTGGATTGGCCAATCCACCGGCATCGCCGCTCCAGCCCGCAAAATCGTGCGTCGCGTCCGGGTATGCACTGACCGTCAGGACGGTGCCCGCGACATAGGTGCCTCCGGCGGAAACACTGCCGCCCGTTCCTGCGCTGGTGGTCAGCGTGTATTGGGTCGGCGGGGGTGCGGCCACCGTCACGGTCTGAGAAATCACTCCGGAAGCCGCTCCGTTGGAATCGACCGCCTGGGCCGTAAACGTGATCGTCTGTGGGCCGGTGTCGATCGTGGGATTACCCGAGTCGCCGTCGGTGCCGTTGCCGCCGCCGGCAAAGGCGAACGGCTGGCCGTTCTTCCACACGTTGACCTGGGTAAGGTTGCCGTCCTGGTCATGGCCGTGCGCGGAGACGGTGTAGCTCTGGCCGCTGGCGACCGTTCCGGGAGTCGTGTTCCACGAAATCGTGGGCGCGTGGTTCGGGGCGGAGATCGTGACCGTTTGCGAAATGGTCGCAGAAGTCGCCCCGGTGGCGTCGACGGCCTGCGCGGTGAAGGTGACGGTTTGCGGCCCAGCGTCGCTGGTGGGATTGCCGGAGTCGCCGTCGGTCCCGTTGCCGCCGCCCGCAAAAGCGAACGGCTGGCCGTTCTTCCACACATTGACCTGGGTCAGGTTGCCGTCCTGGTCGTAGCCGTGCGCGGAAACGGTGTAGCTCTGGCCACTCGCCACGGATCCCGGATTCGTGTTCCACGAAATCATCGGCGCATGGTTCGGCGCGCCGATGACCACCGTTTGGCTGATTACCGGCGAAGTCGCGCCGGTGGAATCGACGGCCTGGGCGGTGAACGTGACGGTCTGCGGTCCGGTGTCGCTTGTCGGGTTGCTGGAATCGCCGTCGGTGCCGTTGCCGCCGCCGGCAAAGGCGAACGGCTGGCCGTTCTTCCAGATATTGACCTGTGTGAGGTTGCCGTCGTCGTCGTGGCCGTGAACGGAGACCGTGTAAGTCTGCCCGCTGGCGACGGTCCCCGGCGTGGCGGTCCAACTGATCGTCGGAGCGGAATTCTGGCCGGGCGTCGGATAATAGCTGACGACGGACGACGAGGTCCAAACCGTCGTGGCGTGCAACCCGACGGCATTGGTCTGGTAGCCCCACAGGCGAAGGGTGTAGCTCCCCGGCGAAAGGCCGGTGAGATTCCATGTGCCCTGCACGCTGCCATCGGCGGGCGAGCCGTCCGCCGCGTAGCGGAACATGTAGTAGGCGACATTCGTGACGGTGCCGGCGCCCGAAAAGGAAGGCCCCGAACCGCGGTAGACCGATGCCGTCAGCCGGGCGACGAGCGTGCCCGATCCATCCACCACGTCGATCCGGCCCGGGGCGCTCGACTGCGGGTAGTCGTCGCAGCTCCAGTCGATCGAGAAATCCAGTGACATTGCGCCGGCCGTCGCGGTGAAGGGCAGCGTGTTGTAACCGCCGGTGGTGGTGTTGAGCGCGTGCGCGAGGACGGCCGTGCCGAGGAAGGCGAAAAGCAGCAGAGAAGTTTTCATTGGACGGTGACGGTGGCGTTTTCGTGGATGCGGAACTGGAGCGCCTGCACACCGGGCCAGGAGGTGCCCTGGTTGACGGTGACCAAGCGTCCGCCGAGGATTTCCGCGGTGGAGGTCGCGCCGGAGCCGGCCGCGGCCGTGAAAGCGTTCGCCGTGTCGTTGAACGACAGGTAGGCGTTGTTCGTCGGGTGGTTGTTGTTCACCGTGACGGTGAACTTGGGCAGCACGATGCGCTGCACACAGAGGCGCCACGTCTGTTTCAGGCCGCCGCTGCCCTGGTTCCACGCCGCGAGCTGCGCGGGAGTGAGCAGTCCTGACCACGCGGCAGGCGGCGCAGCGGTGCGGCTTTCCCAGTCATTGTTCCAGACGGCGTTGAACCACGCCGCACTGCCGTCGTAGGCCGGCAGCGCGAGCTGGTCGCTACGGGCCATGAGGCTCACAAGCAGGAACCGCTGCTGGCCCGGCTCGGCCGGACCGGCGAAGAGCAACCGGGGATTGCCGAAGAGGTTGTAGGTGATCTGGGCGAGGGCCGGCTGGGCCGCGGTCGAGGGCGGGCTGCCCACGACGGGCGCCATGCCGCGCAGGCGTGCGACCTTCGCGAACCACGAGATGTTGTTGGTGGTCGCATACGCCGCAGAGCTGGAGGTCGAGAACTCCGTCACGGTGTCGCCGCCGCCGATGGTTCCCGGTAGCGCGGCAAGGTTCAGGTTGTTGAGGTCGGTGTTCTCGAACGAAGCGGTGATCGTGTCCGACAGCTCGCCGAGCGTGCGCTTCTCCGCCTCGACGCGGTTGCGATTTACGATTTCGGTGATCGACGGCGTGAGCGTGGCGGCGAGCGCAGCCAGGATGAACAGGGCGAGCACCACCTCCAGCAGGGTGAAGCCGCGCACGACGCGGCGGAGATTCTCGCGCACGAGACCGGCGGGGCGGATGAGGGCGTAGAGAACCATGGTCAGCGCGGGTTGAGGCCGCCCAGGAGCTGCATGAGCGGCAGGAAGAACGAGAGCGCGGCGAAGCCGACGATGGCCGTGAGCAACACGATCAGCGCGGGCTCCAGGAGTGCCAGCGCGGTGAGGAGCCGTTCCTTGGCGCGGCTCGCCGCATAGGTTTCGATGTGGCGGAGCGCGTCGCCCAACTGGCCGCTCGTTTCGCCCGCGCGCAGCGTGGGCACGACGAAGGACGGAAACCCGTGATTCTTCGGCAGCGCGGTCGAAAGCGGTTGGCCGGCGGCCACCGCATCACGCGCAGCGAGCAACTGTCCGGCCAGGACCGCTTGACCGGTCAAATCGGCCCCCGTGCGGAGCGCTTCCAGCACGGGAATGCCCGCTTCGTGCAGAAGGCCGACGTGCGCGGCGAAACGGGCGGTCGCCAGGTGGCGGATGATGTCGCCGATGAGCGGCAGGCGCAGCACGACCCGGTCGCGCCAGGCACGACCGCGGGAGGTGCGGAATGCGAGGGCGAACGCCACGACCGTGCCCACGACCGACAGGCCGGCCGGGAGCCAGAATTCGCGGACGAGCCCGCTAGCGCGGATCAGGAAGACGGTGGCCGCCGGCAGCCGGAGGCTGAGCGACGAGAAGATCTCGGCGAACTGCGGGATGACCACGCCGAGCAGGAAGATGGCGAGGCCGATGACCGCGGTGAACACGACCGCCGGATAGATGAGCGCCCGCTTCGCCGTCCGGCGCAGTTCGTCCATCTCGGTCAGGTGCCGCGCCAGCGCACGCAGGGCGGCGGGCAGTTGCGCCGACGCCTCGCCCGCGGCGATGATCGCCGCCACATGCGCGGGGAACTGCCGCTCGAAGAAACGGCACGCCTCGTGGATCGGCTGACCCGACCGCACTTCGCGCTCGATCTTCTCCAGCATGGCGCGGGTCGGTCCGCGGGGCGCGTCCGCCGCGAGCTGGGTCAGCGCGGCGTCGGCGGTGATGCCGGCGCGCAACTGCAGCTCAAGCTGGTTCAACAGCCCCACGAAATCGCGGGTCGAAAGCCGGAGCCGGCCGAGCTTGCGGTCGAGCCGCGCCGGTTCGACGTGCACCGGCCAGAGGTTCTGCGCCCGCAGCCGCTGGCGGAGCTGGGCCGCGTCCGGAGCGTCGTCCACCAGCGAGCGGCGCCGGCCGAACGGATCAATGACGGTGGCGGTGAAAGCGGGCATGTTCAGAGCGCAAGGCGCACCTTGGTGAGGCCGAGCGGCAGGCGGACCGCGAAACCCTCGCCGGTCAGGATCAGCGCTTCGGCGGTGATGCGAGTCAGCTTGAGCGATTCGACCGAATCGCCGGGTTCGGCCACCCGTCCGTTGACGAGCGCGCAGGGCACCGCGCCCGCGAAGATGCCCTCGACCTTGAAGGACACTTCGCGCACGGCATCGGCCGGAAGCGAACGCACGGCGAACGGATTGGGCGGACTGCCGGATGCCTTGAGCGCGGTGGTGTCGACCACTCCGTCGGCGTTAGGGACGAGCAAGGGAGTGGTGTCCGGAATCGCGGAGGGTGTCGCGGCACTGGCAGCCGGCGCGGAGGCGGCGTCAGGGAGCGGAGTCGTGACCGGCAGCGCCGTGCTTGGGGCCGGCGCAGTTGCCCCGGCGGCGGCTGGCGCCAACGGAGTGGCCGGCGGTGGCGAAGTCTTGGCCTGCTCCAGCGCACCCAGGCGGGCGGTAAGCACGTCGTTCTGCGCCATCAACGCCTCGATCCACTGCGCCTGGCGTTTTTGCCTTTCTGTGTCGGCCGCTGCCGGTGCGGCGGAAACGGGAGCCTTCGGAGCGGGGGCGTCGCCGACCGGCTGCGCTGCGAGATTTGCCGGGCTGGCGTGCATCGGCAGCGGGTCGGGCAACGGGCGGATGACGGGCGGAGACGACTGGCAGCCCGCGAGGAGAAGGGAGGCGAAGAGGAGGTTAGTTTTCATGCGGAGCAGGGAGTTGTGCGGTCAGGGCCGGCGAACTGCCGCGGGTGGCCAGGGCGAGGTCGAGCGCCTGGGTGACGTAGAGGTAGAAGGGCTTGCCGGCGGGCACCCGGAGGTAGAATCCGTCCCGCGTGATCGCGTCGCGCAGATGCTGGGCGTATTCGCGCAACACGGCACCGGTGCCCGCCAAGGTCGCATTGCGCGCCGTGGCCGCGGGCACGGTGGAAGTTCCGACGAGTCCGGGAACCGCGTTGGTGTCCTGCAACGCCGCCGTGGCGCTGGACAGAAAAGTGGCGGCGAAGAGCTGCAGTTCGCGGTCATCGCTGGTCTTGAGGATCTCGCCGCGCAAACCGGCCGAGCCGTCGTGTTCGCCCCAGACGCGCGACGCCGCGTCGAATTCCCGGTCGAGGGCGAGGCCCTGCACGGAAAGTTCCGTGCCGTTGTCCGTGCCCGGGGTGCGCCACACGATGCGCCAGGCGCCTTGCGCGGCGAGCCGTTCGCGGGTGCGGTCGAGCGCCGCATGACCGTGCACCTCGGCACCGGCGGGAATGACCAGGACACCGTTGTGCCACACGTCCTCGGTCACGAGGCCGATGACCGGGGTTTCGAACCGGTTGGACTCGAGCGCGACGACCGTTTCACAGGGGATGAGCCGGCCGTAGGGCGCGACCGGAGCCCGCGACGCGGGCGGAGTCTTCACCGGTTCGGGCTGCGCCGTGAAAAGACTCAACGGCAGGTCGGCCGGTTTCTTCGGTGCGGGTGCAACCGGGGATCTGGACGGCGCAGCCGGATTCTGCGACGCAGGTTTTATCTGCGGGAACAGTGTGCCCTCCCGGGTGAATGTGCGGGGCAGCGCCGCCGGTGCGGTCGCTTTTGGCGCCGGCAACGGCGCCGTCTGTCGCTGGCCATGCTGCCAGCGCACGGCCAACACGCCGAGAGCCAGCACGGCGCCGACGATGGCGAGCTGACCCACGGAGGACCGGAAGAACTGGCTGTCGAAGGTCATGGCGCGGGTGGCACGATCACCGAGAAATCCTCGCGCACGGAGAGATTCGCCCGTCCGCCGTCCGGTGCGCCGACGACGACGAGGTAGATTTCGGCGGAGCCCTGCGACGGGATGGAACCCGAGGCGTCGGCGAGCGCCGCGGGGAAGATTTCCCGGCCAAGCCGGACGGCGAGGCCGCGCGGATCGTAGCGGACCGCCGCCGTGCGGCTATTTTCCAACCGGATATGGAAGACGAGCACGTCTTCGGCGTCGAACCGCACGACGGACTCCACCGTCGCGGTGAAAGCCGGATAGGGCGTGACGTTGCCCGGCTGCGCCCGCTCGATGACCGGCACCATGTTGGGATATTGCGCGACCTGCCGGTCGAACTGCTTCGCGCGCTCCAGGAGGGCGCGCAGCGCCTCCGGTCCGGGTTTGACGGCATGGCCGCCGGCCACGGGCTCGTCGAGAAAAACGACCGCCCGGTCGGGCTCGCCGCCGATGACGAAGGCCAACGCGTAGACCCGGCCGCGGAACACGACGTTCAGGGCGGCGTTCGTCCCGTCCTGGAGAGCGCGCAACGAGAAATACTCCGTGCCGGGTTCGTGCGACAGCAGCACGCTGGGATGGTCGTCCGCCTTCGCGGAGACATTGGCGCCGATCAGCGCCTTCAAGGCGCCCGGAAACACGCACGTGGTCGGTTCTTCCTTGGACAGCCGGATCGTGTAGACGGAATGGTCGTCCAGCGGGTAGGTTCGAATCTCCGACGCGGGCACCCCGGCGAACAGGAGGGCTTGGACCATGATCATTGCGAGATGTCGTATTTCCATACCGCGAGGGGATAACGGCCGTTGACGGCCAGGTTGGGATTGCGCGCGAAGGTGAAGCGCGCGGT